>VGCB01000258.1 GCA_016870235.1 Actinomycetota bacterium
CCGACCAGTACGAACGCCTCCATGACTCGGCCTCGCCGGACGAAGTCGATATCAATCACAGACAACAAGAACAGAAGGCCGCTTGATCACCTAACCACCACCTGTCCACGAAAGCGGGGGGCCTCCAGTAACTTGTCGCGGCAGGAGGACGACCCGTGGCTTGTCTCCGGCCCGGGCATCGGGGCCGTTGCCGGCTGCAGCAGCCGACCATCGTTCGGGCACAAGTTCGTGTGTTGTGCCCGATTTGGCGGGAAATTGAGCGAAATCAGCGCGAATCGGGACGTGACAGGTGAGGGCGGCGCGGCCCTCGATGCCGCATGCACAAGCGGATCGGCGCCTTTCGGCGCCGATCCGCTCTGGGCCTTACAAGCAGGAGGTCACTGGTTCAAGTCCAGTACCGCCCATCGCGAAAGACCTACGGCTTCGCTCGTCGGCCACGAGGATGGTGGGCGCCCCTGGCGGCTGATGGCGGCTGCCAAGGCTGGATGTCGACACGCCCGCGAGCCTCCGAGCGACGGCGCCGGGCGGAACGCAGGACGTCGGACGCGTGTCGTCGGTCGCGTGAGGCCGCGAGGTCAGCCGCGACGCCCGGTGAAGGGCAGCGTCACCGTGGCCGCCGCGAGAGGCCGTCACACCTCGGCGACGGCGACGGCGACGCGGCCGGCGGACCGCTTCTCGACCGCCTCAGCCGCCTGGAGCGAGCCGCCCGGGTTCGAGAACTCGCTGATGCGTCGTCTCAGTCATAGCCGTCACCCCCCGGCTCGTGTCCCCTCGCAGCGCTATCGACCGCGGCGGTCTCTCGCGAGCGCGCGGCGTCTGCGGTCAGCGCCTCCCAGCGCGCGTCGACGTGTGCCTGGATCGCGTCTTTCTCTTCGTCGGCGAGGTGCGCGAAGCGCCCCTGGGCGTCGAGATAGGCACGCACCGGCACCGGACGGCGTGGCTCGAGCGTGACACGCCACTTGCCGTGGAGGCACTCGACGAGCGGGAATGACCGCGACTCGAACGCGAGCCGCGCGAGCTCCGCCGACTGGCTGGTCGGGTAACGCCACCCGGGCGGGCAGGGGCCGAGGACGTGGAGGAAGCGGAACCCGGGGAGCGTCGCGGCGGACGGCGTCCATGTCGCCGGCGGCGAGCGCGTCCTGGAGCTCCTGGAGCGCGGGCGTCACATCCTCGGGCACGAGCACACCCCTGTCGGTCGGGATCGTTGCCTGGATGGCGTCTGCCGCGAACGCCGAGTGAATCCTAGGCAGGAACCGCCGCAAAGGGAATGCCCCGCGCGGGTGAGCGGCTGCGTTCCCCTATGTCAAGAGAGGATCAGGAGAGGACGTTGCGGGCGCGGGCGATGCCGCGGAGGATCGCGAACGTCCACAGGAGCTCGGTGAGCGCGGGCGCGTCGAAGTGCCGGTCGAGCTCCGCGTACACATCGTCGGGGATCGCCTGGTAGTCGAGCGCGAAGGCGTCCGCGAACCGGACGAGCGCGAGCGCATCCGCTTCGAGGCCTGCCGGCGGCGCCGGGAGATCGTCGCCGACGAGCGCGCCCGCGTGCTCGAGCGCCGCCAGCCGCGCCACACGTGCGGCGACGGCATCGCGAAGCCGCGAGTCGTCGAACGGCTCCACTGCCGCGTGCTCGAAAAAGGCGAGGAACCGCTCGAGCCGGTGCGGCGCGTGGTCGAGCGTCTCCAGGATCTCGCGATCCGGTCCGGTCGCAGCGAGGCTCATGCCGGCACCTCGACCGGGCCGCTCGGCGCGTCGGCGCCGTACGGCACCTCGAGCGCGGCGAAGAGCCTGCCGGTCTCGATCCAGAGGCAGATCACCCACGTCAGCTCCAGGATCTCCCTCTCGTCGAACGAGCGACGCAGACGATCGACCACGTCCGCGGGGACGTCGCCGGGGTCGACGACGATCGCGTCCGCAAACCGGAGGGCGGCGCGCTCGCGCTCGGTGAAGGGGCCTGTCTCGTACCGTGCGATCTCCTGGACGAGGGCGTCGTCGATCCCGGCCCGGCGGCCGGAGCCGTACTTCGTGGCGATGCAGTAGCGGCACTGGTTGTGCCAGGCGATCGAGATCCGGACGAGCTCCTTCGTGCGGTGCTCGACGACGCCCTTGAGCACCAGGGGCGAGTAGAACGGAACGAACCGGCGCAGCATCTCGGGCGCGTTCGCGAGCGTCCGGATGAAGTTCGGGTCGCCGTCCTCCTGCTCGCGCCACCTGTCGACCATCTCCCGCAGGTCGGCGGGGAGGTCGTCGACGTCGACCAGAGGGAGGCGCTGGGTGCTCATCGCTCGATCGTCATCTTCGCACGGACGCGGTCGAAGGTCGACCCGGAGACGCCGCGTGCGCGGAGCACGTGCTTCTGCACGCGGCCGGTCTCGGTGCGGGGGAGGTCGGCGACGACGTCGAGGTACCGGGGGACGGCGTAGTGGGGCAGGTCGCCTGCGGCGAGGCGGAGCACGTCCTCCGGCACCACCGTCTCGTCTTCGGCGGCGACGACGGCGACCATCACCTCGTCCTCCGCCACGAGCGCGGACTCGGTGGAGCGCACCGAGAAGGCGGCGGCCTCCGCGACGGCCGGATGCCGGGCGATTGCCGTCTCGACGTCGAACGAGGAGACGTTCTCTCCGCGGACACGCAGGTAGTCGTCCTGGCGGTCGACGAACGTGAGGTCGCCGTCCTCGTCGACGTGCACGAGGTCGCCGGTGTGGTACCAGAGGTCGCGGAAACGCCGCAAAGTCTCCTCCGGCATCCCGAGATACCCGTGGAAGATGGCGTGCGGCAGCGTCGGACGGACGCAGAGCTCACCGACCTCGCCGGCCGGCAGCTCGCGCCCGTCGGCGTCCTGCACCGAGAGCTGCACCCCGGGCCGGGCGCGTCCCGACGTCCCGGCCTTCCACGGCGTCCGCACGTCGGTGCACGTCACCGACATGAACTCGGTGCCGCCGTACGTCGACCACAGATGCTCGATCCCGAATCGCTCCCGGAACGGCTCGCGCAGCTCGGAGGGCAGCGGGACGGGCGCCCAGACCCGCCCCGGGTGGTCGGCGTCGGAGGTCGACGGGGGCTGGTTCCAGAGCCAGAGGTGCGTTGCTCCCATCGTCAGGAGCTGCGTCGCCCCGTAGCGGCGGACGCGATCCCAGAAGGTCGAGGCGCTGAAGGAGGCGTCGATCGCGACGGGCAGGCCGAGCATCAGCGACGGGAAGAGCTGGACGAGCCACGCGGCGGCGTGGAACATCGGCGACGACACGTAGAAGACGTCGTCCGAGCGGATGTCGCGCGCCGGCCCCGCGAGCGTGGAGGGGACGAGGTACCAGTACTGGTGCGTCATCACTGCACCCTTGGCGGGCCCCGTCGTCCCCGACGTGAACATCACGCACCAGGGATCGGTCGTCGCGGCGGCCGAGGCGGGAACCGTCTCGGCCGGCGCCGCCGTCTCGATCTCCGCCACCGGAACGGCGTGTGCCTTCAGGCCTCGCGGGGGATCGCCGCCCGCGACCGCCACCGTCCGCAGGCACGGGAGCTCCGCCACGACCGGCGCGGCCCGGTCGAGCAGCGACGCGTCGACCACGAGCAGCTCCGCCTGCGATCGGGCGAGCACGTGCCTGAGGCTCTCGCCGCGCAGGGCGAGGTTCACCGGCACGAAGACGGCGCCCACGCGCCCGAGCGCGAGTGCGAGCACGAGGAACCGGGGCGAGTTCGGCAGCATCACGGCGACGGGCGTGCCGCGCGAGACGCCCAGGCCCGCGAGGCCTGCGGCCGAGGCGTCGACGAGTCGGTCGACGTCGGCGAAGGTGAGCACGTCGTCCTCGAACAGCACCCAGGGTCGGTCGCCGGAGCGCTCCGCCTGGCCGCGGAGCAGGTCGCCTACCGTCCGCCGAGCGAAGCCGGGATCGAAGAGATCGACGCCGCCCGCCACGTGGCGAGTATCGCGCACCGACGTGCGAGGATGCACGCGTGAACGACGGCGCTCCGACCTCGCTCGACGAGCTGCTCGCGATCGAGGCGATCCGGCGCCTCAAGACGCGCTACTGCCTCACCTGCGACAGTCACGACTGGGCCGGATACCGCGCGTGCTTCACGGACGATGCCGTCGTCACCGGCGACCTGCCCGTCGACGGTGCCGGCGAGCGGCCGCGCTACCTGGCGGACGAATGGCCCGAGCGCGTGGCGCGGACGTTGACGATGAAGTCGCATCACACGGTGCACCAGTCGCTGATCGAGATCACGAGCCCGACGACCGCCCGCGGCCTCTGGGCCTACACCCAGCGCGGGTTCGCGCAGACCGGCGGCTTCTACCTCGAGGAGTACCGGAAGGACGGCGGAGCCTGGCGGATCTCGGCGCTGCGGATCGTCGCGATCCACGGCTACGACCCCGCTGCGCAGCACAGCCCGCCCGGGAGCTTCGAGGAGGTCGCGGCCCGTTGGGACGAGATCCGCGCCTTCGCCTCCGGCGCCGACCGCTGAGAGCGCGGCGCTGCAGGCACCATTCACGGAAGCGAGAACGGAGGAGACCACCGGGGAGATCCGGGCACCGGGCCTCGCTGCCGCCCGTCCGCCGACGAACAGTTCGGGGCCGGGCTCCGAGCTCGACGCGATCCCCTCGGCGCTTCTCCGCCTCTCGGGCGACGGCGTCGTCGTCGCGGCGAACGAGCGTGCGTGCTCGCTGCTCGGGCTGGAGGCCGGCGAGCTCGTCGGGACGATGCTGTGGTCGCACTTCTCGATCGGAGGAGATCTCTTGGACAGTGGCCAGGGTGCGATCGCGGCCAGGCTCCGGGGCCCGAACGGCCTGTGGCTGTGCCTCGACTTCGGCGACGTGGAGGCCGGGGACGGGAGCCGGCTCGTCGGTGTGCTCCCCGCGCGCCCGCTCGGCGACGGCCGCTCCACCAGCTCCGGCTCAGCAGCCACCCCACCCACGGGCGATCCGCCGGCCGATTCGCTGCGCTCGCCTACGGCTCGCTCCGCGAACCGGCCGGC
>VGCB01000259.1 GCA_016870235.1 Actinomycetota bacterium
ACGACGGCGCGCGGCAGCTCCTTCGCCCCGCGCAGCGCGCCCGCCCCGAGGCCGAAGCCGGCGACGACAGGCGCGACAAAGCCACCGACGGTCAGGACAACGCCGCAGCGCGGCGCTCTGCGGCCGGAGACGCCTGGCCCCGAGCCGCCGCCGCGCACGACGCCCGGGCCGGGCGCCAGGCCAGGCACGCGCAAGTCGACGCCGGACGGTTAGAGCTCAAATCAGAATCACCGAGGGGCGTGGCAGGAGTTCGTCGACCGGGCGCATCCTGGTACGGCCCGGGCCGAGCCCGGACGCGTGCGACTCTACGAAGGTGCGCCCTCGGGAGGCGGCGGCTGCATCGCGGCGCCCGGCAGCGGTCGCAGGGCTGGCTTCGCGACGGGCTTCTCCCGCGCGTCGGGCTCCGCCGTCGCAGCCTTGACGTCCTCCTCGGCGAACACCGACTCCTCCGACTCGCCCGTGAGCAGCCGCTCAAACTGGTCCTTATCGATCGTCTCGCGCTCGATCAGGATCCCCGACAGGAGGTGGAGTTCGTCCATGTGCTCCCGTAGCACCTGGGTCGCCTTGTCGTGCGCCTCCTCGATCACGCGGCGGATCTCGTCGTCGATCTCGCGCGCGACCTCCTCGCTGTAGTCCGGCTCCGCGCCCATCTCGCGGCCGAGGAACGGCTGATCGTGATTGCGGCCGAGCACGCGCGGCCCGAGCTTCTCGCTCATGCCGAAGCGCATGATCATCTGCTTGGCGGTGTGCGTGACCTTCTCGAGGTCGTTCGCGGCGCCCGTCGTGACCTCGTGGAAGACGAGCTCCTCGGCCGCGCGGCCGCCGAGCGTCATCGCCATCTGCGCCATCAGCGAGCCTTTCGTCGTCAGGTAGCGGTCCTCGCTCGGCAGAGAGATCGTGTACCCGAGCGCCTGCCCACGCGACACGATCGAGATCTTGTGCACCTCGTCCGTCTCGTCGAGGTAGAAGCCGACGAGCGCGTGACCCATCTCGTGGTACGCGGTGATCTTCCGCTCCTTCTCGGAGAAGAGCCTGCTCTTCTTCTCCGGACCCGCGATCACGCGCATGATCCCCTCTTCCAGCTCGTCCTGCGCGATCACCTTGTTGCCGCGACGGGCTGCGAGCAGGGCCGCCTCGTTGATCACGTTCGAGAGGTCGGCGCCCGTGAAGCCGGGGGTGCTGGCCGCGAGCACGTCGAGGTCGATCTCACGCGCGAGCGGCTTGCCCTTCGCGTGCACCTCGAGGATCTCGCGGCGGCCCTTGCGGTCGGGCCGGTCGACGACGATCTGCCGGTCGAAGCGGCCCGGGCGGAGGAGCGCGGGATCGAGGATGTCGGGCCGGTTCGTGGCCGCGATCAGGATGATGTTGTCCTTGAGCTCGAACCCGTCCATCTCGACGAGGAGCTGGTTCAGGGTCTGCTCGCGCTCGTCGTGGCCGCCGCCGAGCCCGGCGCCGCGATGGCGGCCGACGGCGTCGATCTCGTCGATGAAGATGATGCACGGGCTCGCCTGCTTCGCCTGCTCGAACAGGTCGCGGACGCGCGAGGCGCCGACGCCGACGAACATCTCGACGAAGTCGGAGCCGGAGATCGAGAAGAACGGCACGCCCGCCTCGCCGGCGGTCGCGCGCGCGAGGAGCGTCTTGCCGGTGCCGGGAGGGCCGTAGAGCAGCACGCCCTTGGGGATCCGCGCGCCGAGCGCCTGGAACTTCTTCGGGTTCTCGAGGAACTCCTTGATCTCCTGGAGCTCCTCGACCGCCTCGTCGGCGCCGGCGACGTCCTTGTAGGTGACCTTGGGCGAGTCCGGCGACATCCGCTTCGCGCGGCTCTTGCCGAAGCTCATCACCTTCGAGCCGCCGCCCTGCACCTGGTTCATCAGGAAGATCCAGAAGCCGATCAGGAGGAGGAGCGGCAGCATGCCGGTGAGGAGCGAGACCCAGATGCTCGAGCCGGTCCCCTTGGAGTCGAAGTTGACGCCGCTGCGCTCCATCTTCTTCTGCAGATCGTTCTGCGACTGCGGGCTCGGATAGTTGACCTTGACCTTCTTGCCGTCGGACAACGTCGCGCTGATCTGCTGTCGGCTCGGGCTGAAGGTCGCCTTCGTCACCTGCTTGTTCTCGACCGCCGTGATGAACTGGCTGTACGTGAACTTGTCCGAGCCGTCACGCCGCGGGATCAGCGTCTGGCTCGCCAGCCAGACGAGCAGGACGACCACGATCAGCGGGAAGAGGGCGCTACGGAAGAATCGGTTCATGAGGCTGTCATCGGAGGGTAGCAGCGTGCACTTTCGCCCCAGAGCACGCGGATCCTGTTCGAAGCGAGCGCGTGTTCGTCCGGGCGGGCCCGTGGGCAGTCGTCAGGTGCCCGCCTCGTCGAGCGTCGCCGGATCGAGCACGCCGATGTACGGCAGGTTCCGGTAGCGCTCCGCGTAGTCGAGGCCATACCCGATCACGAACTCGTTCGGGATCTCGAACCCGACGTAGCGCACGGGGACGTCGATCTCGCGACGGTCGGGCTTCGTCAGGAGCGCGCAGATCTCGATCGACGCGGGCCGGCGGGCCTTGAGCGTCCGTAGGAGGTAGGAGAGGGTGAGGCCCGAGTCGACGATGTCCTCCACCACGAGGACGTGGCGACCGGCGATGTTGGCGTCGAGGTCCTTGAGGATCCGGACGACGCCCGACGAGTCGGTGTCGGCGCCGTAGCTCGAGATCGCCATGAAGTCGACCTCGCACGGGATCGTCAGCTCCCGCATCACGTCGGCGATGAAGAAGATGGCGCCCTTGAGGACGCCGACGAGGATCAGGTCGCGGCCGGCGTAGTCGGCCGAGATCTCCGATCCGAGCCCGACGACCCGCTCGCGCAGGGTGTCCTCCTCGATCAGGACGCGGGCGACGCCGTCGTCCCTGGCAACATGCTCTAGCACCCTTCCTCCCTCGTCGCGATCACGGCACCTTCCCAGCCTGGCGCATCCGCGATCCCCGGCACCGAGACGACGTCGTCCCCGCGCACCACGATCGGCCAGCCGTCCCTTCTCGAACGGGGAATCTTCGCATCGACGAGGAGATCCTGCACCTTCCGCCGCCGTCCTGCGAGCCGGTCGCCCGGCCTCCTGCCCCGGACCGCGAGCCCCGGCCGGGTCGGCTCGAGCTTCCACGGCCCCCAGCGGACGGCGCCCTCGAGCCGCAGCTCGTCGTACTCGCGCAGCGCCCTGACGCCGCCCGGGAGATCGACGGCGGTGCTGCCCTCCGTCGACGCGATCAGCGTCGCGAGCGATCGCTCGAGCGCCCGCGGGAGAAGGGGCTCCCGGGACGCGAGCGCGGCGAGGTTCGCCTCGGCGCGCGGGTCGAGCCGGCGGAGCGCCGGCAGGATCTCCCGCCGGATCTGCCCGCGCTTCGTGTCCGGGTTCGTCGTGTCCTCGCGGACGGCGAGGCCGTGGCGCTCGCAGTAGGCGCGTGCCTCCGCGCGCGTCAGCCCGAGGAGCGGGCGCACGACGCCGTCGCGGCGCCGGACGCGGATGCCGCGGGTCGAGCCGCTCGAGACGAGGCGGTAGAGGACCGTCTCGACCTGGTCGTCTCGCGTGTGCCCGGTCGCCCGAAGGCCGAGGTGGGCCGTGGCGTCGTACCGCAGCCGCCGCAGCTCGGCCTCCGTCCCCGCACACGGGACGACGCGGACGACCTCGGCCCCGAGCGCCGTCCGGCAGTGCTCCGCGTCGGCGTCGGCCTCGTCGCCGCGGACGCCGTGGTGGACGTGGACGGCGCGCGCCTCGTAGCCGAGCGCCCCGAGGACGTGCCAGAGGCAGGTCGAGTCGGCGCCACCCGACACGAGGCACGCGACCTCCTGGCCGCGCTCGAGCAGGCCGTGCTCGGCGATAAAGCGCTCGACGTCTCGGACGGCGGGATCTCGTGACACCCCGCCATTCTGCCGGGTCTGCCGGCTTCGCTACGTCGTACGCGCGAGGTCGGTCGCGTCGAACACCTGGTCGGCCGGCGGGATCTCCACGGAGACATCGGCGCGGAAGTCGAACAGGTCCATCGTCATCCCGACGGAGGAGTCGCCTCCACCGGCCGGGACCGCGAAGCTCATGTCCATCGCGATGCGCCGGACGAGCCCCTCGTCGTCGACCCACGCCTCGAGCACGGGCTTCTCGCCGCCGATCAGCTGCCGGAACTGCTCGACGACCGGCCCGATCTTCTCGCGGGTGTCGGCATCGAGGCCCGCCACGTACTTCTCGAGGTCGAGCGCCGCGCGGACGTGCCTCGTGTCGACGCCGCGCACCTCCTCGCGTCCCAGCTCCTCCACGGGGCCGGACGCCGACGTGAGGTAGTCGAGGAACTGCGACGGGTCGCTGTAGCTCTGCCCGAGCATCGACGAGAGGTCCGTGCCCTGCTGCTTCGCGAGCGCGGCGACGTTCATCTTGAGCCACTGCTTGCCCTCCGCGATCGCGCCCATCAGAGGGGGAGGCATGCGCATGTACATCGTCAGCCCGTCCATGACCATGTCGATCCGCAGGTCGTCGGGCTTCAGCTCCGTCGCGCCGCCCGTGCCGCCGAGGGCACCGAGGATCGCCGAGAGGTCCATCGACATCGCCTGCCGCTTCGCCTCCGTGTCGACCTCGCCCGTGGCGGTGAGCTCGATCGCGCCGCTGACGCCCGGCATCGACATCGTGATCTGCAGCTCGGTCTTGTACGTCCCGACGCTCGAGGTCTTCCTCGCCGCCTCGGCGACGGAGAGGCGGACGCCGTCCGGGGCGGCCGCGCCCCCGCAGCCGGCCGCAACGACGGCGAGCGCGAGGACGAGGGCGAGCGGGACGAGGACGTGGAAGCGGGTTCGCCGGCGCATGAAGACCTAATCGAGCGAGATCGCTGCGATCAGTATGCCCCATCCGAGGCATCCGGCGCGTCCGCGAACGCCGGCCGTGCCGCCCAGCGTGCAAGCGCGTCCGCGGCGGTTTCGACCGCCCCCCGGGTGA
>VGCB01000260.1 GCA_016870235.1 Actinomycetota bacterium
CCGAGTACGACACGCAGCTCGTCCGTTCGCTCGTCTACGCGGGCATCGCGACCGCGCTCGCGCTGCTGATCAGCTACCCGCTCGCGTACTGGATCGCCTTCCGCGGCGGGCGCTGGAAGGGCGTGCTCCTCCTCTTCATCGTCGGCCCGTTTTTCGTCACGTACCTGATCCGGACGCTCGCGTGGCAGGCGATCCTCGCCGACGAGGGGCTCGTGCTCGACGTGCTGCGCGCTGCCGGGATCGTCGCCGAGGGCGGCCGCCTCCTCGACACGGGCGTCGCCGTCGTTGCGGGCATCACCTACAACTACCTCCCGTTTATGGCGCTGCCGCTGTACGTCGCCCTCGAGCAGGTCGACCAGCGGCTGATCGAGGCGGCCGACGACCTCTACGCGAGCAAGGTGCAGGCGTTCCTGCGGGTGACGCTCCCGATCACGATGCCGGGCATCGTCGCCGGGACGCTCCTCACGTTCATCCCCGCCGCCGGGGACTTCGTCAACGCGGAGCTGCTCGGCACCGAGCGGACGACAATGATCGGCAACGTCATCCAGTCGCGCTTCGTCGACCTCGGCGACACGCCGTCCGCGGCGGCGCTGTCGCTTGTGTTCATGGCCGTCATCCTGTTCGCCCTCCTGCTCTACGCCCGCCTCGTCGGCTCCGAGAGGCTGACGGGATGAGCGCCTCGGCCAGGGCCTCGAGCCGGCGCCGACTCGCGTTCGTGCGCCGCCATCTGCTGACCGCGTACGCGATGCTCGCGTTCGCCTATCTCCTGCTGCCGATCGCGGTCGTGATCGCGTTCTCGTTCAACGATCCGCCGGGCAAGTTCAACTACACGTGGGAGGGCTTCACGCTCGACAACTGGCGCAACTGGGACGCGGTACCCGGCCTGCGCGACGCGATCGTGCTCTCGATCCAGATCGCGGTCATCGCCAGCCTCGCCGCAACCGCGCTCGGGACGCTGATAGCGCTCGCGATCGTCCGTCACCGCTACCGCGGTCGTGGCGTCACGAACCTCCTCGTCTTCCTCCCGATGGCGACGCCGGAGATCGTTCTCGGCGCCTCGCTCCTCTCGCTCTTCCTCACCGCCAGCGGCGTCTTCACGCTGGGTCCCTGGACGATCCTGATCGCCCACGCGATGTTCTGCATTAGCTACGTCGTCGTCACCGCCAAGGCTCGCCTGATCGGCTTCGACCGGCACCTTGAAGAGGCCGCGATGGATCTCGGCGCCAACGAGCTCGTCACGTTCGCACGCGTGACCCTGCCGCTCCTCGCCCCCGCGATCCTGTCGGGCTTCCTGCTCTCCTTCGCCCTCTCGGTCGACGACTTCGTGATCACCAACTTCGTCGCCGGCGACGAGATCACGTTCCCCGTGTTCGTGTGGGGCGCCGCCCGCGTGGGAGCGCCGCCGCAGGTGAACGTGATCGGGTCGGTGATCTTCCTCGCTGCCGTCGCCGTGATGGCGGTCAACGCCCTCGTCCAGATCCGCCGCTCGAAAGGAGCCCAGTGAGCTCCGCCGCCGTAACCGACCTCCAGCGTCTCGCGCACGACCGCCTCCGGATGCACTTCACGCGCATCGGGGCCTACCGCGACCAGGGCGTGCCCGTCATCATCCGCGGCGACGGCTGCTACCTCGAGGACGCGAGCGGGAAGCGCTACCTCGACGCCCTCGCCGGGCTCTTCTCGGTCAACATCGGCTACGGCCACGGCGAGGAGATCAGCCAGGCGGCGCTCGAGCAGATGCGCGAGCTGCCGTTCTACATCACTGGACGTACGCGCACCCGAGGGTGATCGAACTCGCCGCCGAGGTCGCCTCGCTCGCACCTGGCGACCTCAACGCGTCTTCCTCGTGTCCGGCGGCTCCGAGGCGGTCGAGTCCGCGTACAAGTTGGCCCGCCAGTACTACCTCGTCCGGGGCGAGACGCGCCTGGCGGCGGTACGGACGGTCACGTCGGAGCGCGACCACGACGCCCTCGTCGCGAGCCTCCGCATGCCTCCGCGGCGCTACAAGACGATCACGCGCCAGACGGCGTACCACGGAACGACCCCGGGCGCGCTCTCGCTCACCGGCATCCCAGCGATCCGCTCATCGTTCGAGCCGCTCCTGCCTGAGGTGCGGAACGTGCGGAACACCAACCGCTACCGCCGCCCCAGGGGCGAGATCGAGGAGGAGTGCACAGCCTTCCCGCTCGACGAGCTCGAGCGGACGATCGAGGCGATGTGGCCCGAGACCGTGTGCCTCGTCCACCTGGAGCCGGTGCAGAACTCGGGCGGGTCGTTCACGCCCCCGAAGGGCTACTTCCAGGGTGTGCGCGAGCTCTGTGACCGCTACGACATCCTGCTCTCCGGCGACGAGGTGATCACGGGCTTCGGCCGGGTCGGGCACTGGTTCGCGTCGGAGCGCTACGACCTCCGCCCGACCTCGCCACCTGCGTGAAGGGGCGCTCCTCCTCCTCCTCCTCCTCCTCCTCCTACGCCGCTATCGGCGCCGTGATCGCGACCGACCGCATCGTCGAGCCGTTCCTCGAGGGGACGGCGATGTACAGCCGCGGCATCATCTTCGGCGGCCACCCGGTGCAGTGCGCGATCGCGCTCAAGAACATCGAGATCATGAAGCGCCTACAGATCGTGGAGACCGTGCGCGCGAAGGAGGACGTCTTCCGCGCGAAGCTTGCGACCCTGCTCGAGCTGCCGATCGTCGGCGACCTGCGCGGCGCCGGCTACTTCTGTGCCCTCGAGCTCGTCAAGGACTCAGCCTCGATCCACCGTACCGGAGCGCCGATGCTGTCCGGTGGTGTCTCGAGAATGAGTAAGCGTTCAGGCACCCCGTTGGATCAGGCGAGCGCGGGGATGGGGTCGCCTCGGATGCTGGCGCTGAGGACGTCGACGAGATAGGCGTAGAGCGAGCGTCGTTGCAGGCGGCAGGTGATCGAGGCGGAGAGCAGTCGTTCGATCGTGCGCTCGCCCTGCTCGGATTGGCTGCCGAGCGAGAGCTTGCGGTAGATGACGGCGCCACGGAGGCCGCGTTCGGCGTGGTTGTTGGTCGGCTCGACCCCGTCGATGTGGGCGAAGGCCCAGAGCGCGGGCCAGCGTTTGAGCAGGCCTTTGGCGAAGAGACGGTGGTACTTCGTCTTCGTGCTGGTGCGGGCGGCGTGCTCGAGTAGCGCTCGGAGCTTCGATTGCAGCGGCGTGATCTGAGCTTGGAGCCGGGCGCGGTCGCCGTCGTGCTGGTAGGCGCGCCAGGCGACGAAGAGGCCGGACGCGATCTGGAGGCCGTCCTCGCCGAACGTCTTCTGTTCGCCCATGCCTTCGCTGTGGGCGGTGAAGTCCCGGAGCAGGTGGGCCCAGCAGAGCTGCCGTTGGCCGGGGTCGAGGTAGTCGTAGCCGCGCCAGCGATCCGAGCAGACGATGCCGGCGAAGCGCTCGCCAAGCAGCGTCCTTGCCTCGAAGCCGTGGCGGCCGGCGGCGATCCGGAAGACCGCGGTCTGGGCGCTGAGGGCTCCCCAGAGCGTGCGGTTGCCGCCGCAGGTTTTCCAGCCGGTCTCGTCGATGTTGACGACCGACGCCTTCTTGAGCTGCCGCTCGAGCCGCGTGTGCGGCGCGGCCAGCGCCTCCCCGGCCCGCTGCACGATCGCGTCGACCGACCCGGTCGAGATCTCGAGGCCGAACAGCTCCTGGGCGAGCTCGGTCGTGTCGCGGCGGGAGACACGGTTGCGGACGGCGAGGGTCACGACCGCGGCCTGCAGCCTCGGCCCGAACGCGAAGCGCGGCACCTGGCGGGGAAGCTCGGCGCGCGTCCGGCTGGCGCAGGCCGGGCAGCGCACAGCGCGCAGCCGGTGCTCGGTGACGCGCACCGCGATCGGCGGCAGCTCGGCGACCTGGTGCCGCCACGGCTTCGTGGCGTCGACCAGCTCCGGCGCGTCGAACACGTGCGCGCACGAGCGGCACTGCAGGGGCCAATGCTCGATCACCTCGTCCACCCGCTCGGGCGGAAGCAGCGCTCGGTAGCTGCCCTCGTGCCCCGGCTGACCGCCGCGCCTGCCGCCCGAGCCCGGCCGGCGCCGTCGCGACGGCACCGACGGCGGATCCTGCGACGGCGGCAGCGAAGAGTTACGCGAGCTGCGGTTCAGCCGCCGCTCGAGCTCGGCCACCCGGGCCTCGAGCCGCCGGTTCGCCTCGACCAGCTCGCCGACTTGCATCACCAGCGCGACCGCAGTCGCCCGATCACCATCGACGATCGCCTCCGCCTCGTGCCGCTGCACGCCCAAAGAATTCGAGGCGAGAACCCGGGTCCCTGCCAGGGAGCTGAACGCTTACCACTTTCTACTACGTTAGGGCTGGCCATTCGAGTGGGCCGTGCTGGATTCGAACCAGCGACCTTGGGATTAAAAGTCCCCTGCTCTACCAGCTGAGCTAACGGCCCGGCCTGGTGAGTGTAGGGCGGGTGGGGCGAGGCGGGCGAGGTGGCGCCGCGGTCGCGGCGACGACGCGGGTGGAAGGATGAGAGGGGCGCGGCCTGCTGGCCGCGCCCCCGGGTGACTCAGCCGTTCGGCGTGCAGTTCTCCTCGACCCACTTGGAGATCCGCTCGGAGGCCGCGTTGACCTCCTCGTTGTCGAGCTTCTTCGCGAGATCCTCGCTCGCCTCCTGGAGCTTCGCGATCGCGTCGGCGTCGGGAGTCTCGCCCGGCGTGATGCCGATGTCCGCGTACACGCCGACGATCTCCTTCCAGGCCTCGGCGACGATCGCGAAGTCGTCGCGGATCTCGTCGGGCGCCTTCTCCGCGAGCTCGTCGAAGAGTTTCGTGGACTTCTCGAGCTCGTCGCCGGCGCCGCTTCCCGCGGCTCCGAGCGCGGTCGCGAACTGACCGGAGAGGCCGAAGAGCGCCTGGCACTCCTCGGAGCCGAGGACGGCCGCGACGTCGTCGGCGTCGACCGATCCCGATCCCGATCCCGACCCG
>VGCB01000261.1 GCA_016870235.1 Actinomycetota bacterium
CGCCGCCGCGGGCTCCGGTCTCGGCGAGGCATGGCTGACCGGGAACCTCGGGATGGCGCTCATCGACCAGGGCCAGGTCGACCGTGGGATCGGGCTTCTCGAGCGGGCGCTCGAGCTCTGCGAGGTGCACGCGCCGACGAGCGCCGGCATCGGGCACGCGATGATCGCGGCGGCGCAGCTCGACGCCGGCCGGGCCGAGGAGGCGCTCGGTGCCGCCCGCCGGGCTGCAGCCTTCGCACGCACGCTCGGCTCCCCGACGGACGAGGCCTACGCCCACGCCCTCGAGGGCGAGACGTTGCTCGTCCTCGGTCGGAACGACGAGGCGCGCACCCTGCTCGAGGGGGCGCTTGCCTCCGCGCTCGACCACGGCGACACCCACGCCGTCCACCGCGCACGACGGGCGCTCGGGCGCCTGCACAGCACCCTCGGCGACCACGAGGGAGCGCTCGTACACCTCGAGTCCGCCCTCGCAGCCGCAGTCGAGGACGGTCTACGATCCGAGGCCACGGCTGCCCGGAAGGCGATCGCAGGGGTCCGTGAGCGAGCGGGGGACTTCGAGGCTGCCTACCGCGCCCTGCGCGACGCGGTCGACCCACCGCCCGACACCGGATCGCCGTCCGAGGAGAGGCTCCACCGCTCGGTCGAGGAGTATCTGGCGCGGTTCGGGCCCCGCGCGGCGCTCACGCTCATCTCCGCTTCGTGCAAGTCGGTTCACGACGGCGTCGGGGATCGCTGGAACCCGCTCGAGGGATTTCTCACGCGCCGTCTCGACGTCCGGCTCTCGCACGGGCTCTGCCCGACCTGCTTCAAGGCCGAGATCGAGGCGCTCTGACGGTCGCGCTCGAGCAGCGGCCCTGCTGCCGCCGTCCGCTACCATCCTTCACCGCATGTCCAAGGTCTGTGTCATCTGCGGCAAGAAGCCGTCGGTCGGGAACAACCGATCGCACTCGATGGTGGCGACGAAGCGCCGGTTCGAGCCGAACCTGCAGAAGGTCCGGCTCGTCCTCGACGGGAAGCCCTCCCGCGACTACGTCTGCACCAAGTGCCTCAAGGCCGGCAAGGTCGTCAAGGCGATCTGAGCGGCGCCGCCCGGAGCGGCAGCTCACCCACCATCCGAGACGTCCGCACCCTTTCGGGTGCTATCGCGCGGCCGCCGCGCGCAGGTTCGAGAAGAGATCGGCCATCTCGAGTGCCGTCTGCACCGCCTCTGCGCCCTTCCCGATCCGGGCCTCGGCCTGGTCGGCGCGGTCGAGCGTGAGCACGCCGAACGCGACGGGCACGCCGGTCTCGATCGCGGCGAGCTGCAGCCCGGACGCCGCCTCGCTGCAGACGTAGTCGAAGTGCGGCGTGTCGCCGCGGATCACGCAGCCGAGCGCGACGACGCAGGCGAACCGCCGCGTCTTCGCGAGCGCCATCGCCGCGAGCGGAAGCTCGAACGCGCCGGGCACCGGCATCACCGTCACGGCGTCGGTGGCGACGCCGCGCAGCTCGAGCTCGTTCAGCGCGCTGTCGAGCAGCCGCGACGTCACATCGCCGTTGAAGCGCGCGACGACGATGCCGACGGCACGCCGGTCGCCGCGGGCGAAGCCCTCGAGCACCGCGAACCCGGGCGGGACGAGCAGCTCGCCGGGCGCGTGCTCAGCCGAGCCGCCTTCGGGCTCGCTCCCGACGGGGCGCGACACGTCGTCGTGATGGGCGTGGACGAGCCCGACCGGCGCCGCGAGCCCGGGCGAGGGCGCCGGCGCCGCCACGAAGGTGCCGTCCTCGACGTCTCCCGGGGGCTCGGCCGGAGGCTCCGGCCACCCCTGCGGCTCGAGCACGTTCTCGCTGGCCTCCTCGAGCAGCTCGCGTGCCTCCTCGGCCGAGTAGAGCACGGTGTCGTCGGGCGCAGCGGTGGCGTCCGGCGCTGCCGTGCCCTCGGGCGCCGCGGAAGCCGCGTCCGCGGCCTCGTCGTCCGCGGTCGGGGTGCGGGCGACCGGATCCTCCGCCTCGCCCTCCCAGGTGGGTCGGTCGTACCTGTCGCTCACGCTTCAGCCCCTTTGTAGTCCTCCGGATCGAACCGGATCCGCTGGTGGTGGACGCGTCCCCCGAGCGCGTGGCCGAGCTTGTCGCGCTTCGTCTGCAGGTACCGGCGGTTCTCCTCGTTGGCGACGGTCTCGATCGTCTCCTGCGAGACCACCGAGAGGCCGAACGCGGCGATCCCGGCGATCTTCTTCGGGTTGTTCGTGAGGACGCGGATCGTGGTCAGGCCGAGGTCGGAGAGGATCTGCGAGCCGATCCCGTACTCGCGGGCGTCGGCGGGGAAGCCGAGCTCGAGGTTCGCCTCGACCGTGTCGTATCCCTGCTCCTGCAGCTCGTACGCGCGGAGCTTGTTGAGGAGGCCGATCCCCCTGCCCTCCTGCGAGAGGTACAGGAGCACGCCGACCCCCTCGTCGTCGATGCGGCGCAACGCGTAGGCGAGCTGCTCGCCGCAGTCGCAGCGCCTCGAGTGGAAGACGTCGCCCGTCAGGCACTCCGAGTGGACGCGGACGAGAACGTCGTCGCGCCCCTCGATCTCGCCCTTGACGAGCGCGACGTGCTGCTTGCCGGTCAGGATCTCGCGGTAGGCGACCGCGGCGAACTCGCCGTAGTCGGTCGGGAGACGCACCGACACGACCCGCTCGACGAGCTTCTCGGTCGCCCGCCGGTACTCGATCAAGGCGGCGACGGTGACCATCTTCAGCCCGTGCGTGGAGCAGAAGCCGACGAGATCGGGCACGCGCGCCATCGTCCCGTCGTCCTTCATGATCTCGCAGACGACGCCGGCGGGCGTCAGGCCCGCGAGGCGCGCGAGGTCGACTGCGGCCTCGGTCTGGCCGGACCGCTGCAGGACGCCGCCCGGCCGCGCCCGGAGCGGGAAGACGTGCCCGGGCTGCACGATGTCGCGCGCGCCGAAGGCGGGGTCGGAGGCAACCTGGATCGTGCGCGCGCGGTCGTGGGCCGAGATGCCGGTCGTGATCCCCTCGCGCGCCTCGATCGAGACCGTGAACGCGGTCCCGTACGGGGTCTCGTTCTGGTCGGTCATCTGCCGGAGCCCGAGCTCGGCGCACCGCTCCGGCGTCAGGCACAGGCAGATGAGCCCCCGGCCGTGGATCGCCATGAAGTTGACGGCCTCCGGGGTGACGAACTCGGCCGCGATCGTGAGGTCGCCCTCGTTCTCGCGATCCTCGTCGTCGACGACCACGACGAAGCGGCCCCGGCGGATCTCCTCGATCGCCTCCTCGATCGTGGCGAACGGGGACGTCTCGGGCTCGGCGGTCGCGGTCACGGGGCAATCCTAGCCTTGCGGGTCGGCGGCGAACCCCGGCAACCGGCCGCCGGCGCGCGCCTTCCTCGGAGCTACGGGAGCCGCGCGTCGGCGGCGGGGAGGAGCTTCTCGACGTACTTGGCGATCACGTCGACCTCGAGGTTGACCTCCCGACCCGGCGCGAGGTCGGAGAAGGTCGTCGCCCGGAGCGTGTGCGGGACGAGCGCGACCCCGAAGGAGTCGCCGCCGACCTCCGCGACCGTGAGGGAGACGCCGTCGACGGTGATCGATCCCTTCTCGACGCAGTAGCGCAGGATCTCGGGTGGAGCGGCGACGAACACGCGGAGCCCGTCCCCCTCCCACTCGACGGACTCGACCCGGCCGACGCCGTCGACGTGGCCCTGGACGAGGTGGCCGCCGAGCGCATCGCCCGCCCGCAGCGCCGGCTCGACGTTCACTGCGCGGCCGGCGTGCAGTCGGCCGAGGCCCGTGCGTCGCAGGGTCTCGGGCACGGCCTGAAACGCGACGGTCGGCGGCGAAACGGCGACCGCGGTGAGGCAGACGCCGTCGATCGCAATCGAGTCGCCGATCGCGACCGACGCAGCGGTGAGGGGAGCCTCGACGACGAGCCGGCTGCCGCCGTGCTCACCGTGGACCTCGGCAACCTTCCCGATCTCCCGCACGATTCCCGTGAACACGGGCAAACCGTACCGTCATGGGCGGTTCATCCGCGGGAGACGAGCCATCGACGTCCCGGTACTATCCAGGAATAGCGATCGGGCGTCTTCGTGTCGCAAACCTCGTCCTCGCGGTTCTCCACGCGGGACAGGCGGTCATCGTGGTCGCGATCGGCGCCGACCTCTCGATCGCCATCACGGCGCAGTGGGCGGACGGACCACCGGGCTCGGTACCACTCCCGCCGGATACCCTCTTCGATCTTTCGATCCGCTGGGCAGTGGCCGCGTTCCTCGCGCTCGCGGCCGTCGACCACCTCGCCGTCGCCCTGCCGGGCATCGATCACTGGTACGCCGCGAACCTCGCGCGCGGGATGAACGTCGCACGGTGGATCGAGTATTCCCTCAGCGCATCGCTGATGGTGGTGCTGATCGCGACCTTCGCCGGGATCACGGATGCGCGGACGCTCCTCGCGATCGCCGGTGCGAACGCCGCCATGATCCTGTTCGGGCTCGTCATGGAACGCACCAACAGCGAGCGTCCCCGGGTCGACTGGCTCCCGTTCTGGTTCGGCTGCGTCGTCGGCGCCGTGCCGTGGATCGCGATCGCGATCTCCCTTGCGGGATCGGAAGCGAACGGGGACGTCCCGGGGTTCGTCTACGGCATCTTCGTCTCCCTGTTCGTGCTGTTCAACAGCTTCGCTGTGAACATGTGGCTGCAGTTCCGACGCGCCGGCGCCTGGAATCGCCCACTCGTCCCCGAGTGGACGTACCTCGCGCTGAGTCTCGTCGCCAAGAGCGCGCTCGCCTGGCAGATCTACGCGGGTGCGCTCGCCACCTGATCGCTCGCGACGAAGCGATCAGGGCTCGCGCACGTACGCTTCGAGCACGACGTCAGCGCCGACGGGCGACGCCGTGAGCCGGGTCACCCGACGCATGGGCCCGAAGTCCGCGAGCACGT
>VGCB01000262.1 GCA_016870235.1 Actinomycetota bacterium
GCGCTTCGTTCGGTGGAGCTCGGGCGCAGCGTGCTCCTCGTCGAGAAGGGAGTCGAGGCACCTGGGGCCGGCAGCACGCCGATGTCGGGCGGCGTGCTCCACACGTGCCTGGAGCCCATGACAGACGCACCGGAGGTGCTCGTCGAGCGCATCCGACGAGTCACGGACGGCTTCGCGCGGCCCGATCTCGCGGAGAGCTACGCCGCCCACTCGCGGCCGGCGCTCGACTGGCTGCGCGGTCACGGCTTCCGGCTCGAGCCCTTCGCGACGCCCGCCGGCGAGCTGGCGATCATTGCGCCGCGGCGGGGCTTCGCCGACGCCCACGACTGGCGCGCGTCGGGCTCGCTCCACGAGGTCGCGGCGCTGCAAACGGCCTTCGTCGAACGAGGAGGAGACGTGCGCCGAGCGCGCGTCGCGGACCGCCTCGTCGAAGCGCCCGAAGGAGGCGTCGCCGGCGTCATCCTCCGAGACGAGAGAGGAGCGGAGACACGAGTCGATGCGAAGCGCGTCATCCTCGCCGACGGCGGCTTCCAGGCAGATCCCGAGCTCGTACGGCGTCACGTCGGGCCGCACGCCAACCATGCGAAGCTCCGCGGCGCGAGTGCGCCCACCGGTGACGCCTTACGCATGGGGCTCGCAGTCGGCGCGGCGACGGCCGGAATGCGATGCGTGTACGGGCACCTCCTCCACCGCGATGCGCTCCACGACGACCGCTTCTGGCCGGCGCCGCTTCTCGACCCTCTGCTCCGCGCCGGGATCCTCGTCGATCGCAGCGGGGCGAGGATCATGGACGAGAGCCGCGGCGGGCTCGCCGCCACCAACGAGCTCGTCTGGGGCGGCGACCCGCAGGGCGCGTGGATCGTCGTCGGCGAGACGGGCTGGAACCAGGCGGGAACCGAGTCGACGGTCGGGCTGCCGACCCCGGCGCCGAACCCGACCCTCGTCGAGCGCGGCGCGAGGATCCTCTCTGCCGACGATCTCTCCAGCCTCGCCGCCGAGGCAGGCTTCGATCCGGTCGCGATCGGCCGCGCCGTCAGAGACGCCCGGATCCCGATCGAGCCCCCGTACCTCGCGATCCCGATCGTGCCCGGGATCACCTTCACGATGGGAGGGCTCGCGATCGACGGTCGCTCGCGCGTCCTCGACGAGGCCGGCCGGCCGATCCCCGGCCTCTACGCGGCCGGCAGCTGCACCGGCGGGCTCCACGGCGGCCCGGACGCCGGCTACGTCGGCGGGCTCTCGGCCGCGCTCGTCCAGGGGTTCGTGGCGGCTGAGTAGGAAGGCGCCGTCCGACTGAAGTCGGACGGGGGCTGCGGCTTGCGGCTCGCGTTGGCGCGGACGGTGCCCAGCGTCCCACGTCCGACGTCAGTCGGACGGCGACGAGCAGAGCAGCACACGCTAGTCGTCCGGCTCGCTCTCGGGGTGCCGCGTGACCACGCGGTACGAGCCCGAGTGGAAGACGAGCGGCTCCCCCTCCGCCGTCTCGTAGTGCTCGATCTCGCCGACGAAGACGATGTGGTCGCCGCCGTCGTAATGCGCCGCGTGCCGGCAGACGTAGCGGGCGATCACGCCCTCCAGCATCGGCACCCCGCCCGGCCCGTCGACCGTGGTCACGCCCTCGAACTTGTCGAGCGACGGCGTCGCGAACTGGCGCGAGAGATGGTGCTGGTCGGCCGCGAGCACGTTGACCGCGAAGTGGCCGCAGTCGAGGAACGCCTCGACGCTCGGCGACGTCCGCACCAGGCACCAGAGGACGAGCGGCGGGTCGAGCGAGACGGACGTGAACGAGTTCGCCGTCAGCCCGAGCCGCCGTCCGTCGGGCGCCCGCGTCGTCACCACCGTCACGCCCGTTGCGAACTGGCCGAGCGCTCGGCGGAGGTCGCGGCGGTCGAAGCGCTCCTGCTGCTGCCGCCGCCGGCGCTCGGCTGCGAGCCGCTCCGCTTCGGCCGGGTCGAACCACCACGGGAAGAAGACCCGGGGGTCGTCGAAGCCGTTCGCGATCGTGGCCGCGAGGCTCGGCAGCTGCTGCGCCTTCGCGAGCAGCTCGACCACGTGCGGCGGCGGAGGCGCGAGCATCGCGTTCGTCCACTGCGTCACCCACTGGCCGTACCCGTGCCAGTAGCGGTCGTGCGTGAGATGCATCCAGCGCTCGTCGAACGGCTCGGAGCCGCGCTCGAGAATCGCTTCGAGAAAGACCTCGGCGCTCCGGGCGGCGCTGTTCGATCCCTGGCCGGTGATCGGGTCGTTGAGCACGACCGCGTCCGCCATGCCGACGACGGCCGCGCCCGACGGCAGGATCCCGACGGGCTCGCGGACGGTCGGCGGGAACCGGCCGGTCAGGATCCCGTTGGCGTCGGTGAGCTCCACGCTCTCGCATCGCTCCGCCTCCCACGGGAACTGCTCGCGGAGGATCGCGAGCGACCGCTCGAGGTGCTGTTCGGGCGAGCGGACGTCCTCCCAGCAATCCATCGGACCACCCGGCACTCCCTCGAAGACCATGATCTCGCATGGCCCCGACGTCGCCAGAGCAGGGAAGACGAAGTACTCGCCGACACCCGGCGCGAGGTTGAAGCAGACGGCCGAGTGCCCGGCTCGTGGCGCCATGCCCGTCACGTAGGTCAGCGCCAGCGCCCGGCGCGGCCGATCGTACGGGGAGCGCTCCGCGTCGCGCGGGAAGAGCCGGCCGAGGTCGCCCTTGCCGGTCGCGACGACGACGAGCTCGTGATCGCGTGCGAGGCGCTCGAGATCCGCGACCCCGGCGTTGAGGAGCTCGAATGTGCCCCCGCGACGCTCGACCTCCTCGATCCACGCGGGGAGCTTGACCCGCTGATCGACCGACCGTCCCGGACCGTCGAGCCGCGCCGCCCACTCGACGCTCTTCCCGCCCGAGCCGTCGGCGACGGCCAGCGAGATCCCCTCGACCGGCGGGCAGTCCGCCTCCCACCAGTCGAGGCCCAGCGCGCGCTCGGTCTGCAGGGCGCTCTCGAACATGCACTGGCTCGAGAGCACCGGGCCGTTGCGGATCTCCTCCGGGGAGCGGTTCGAGACGAGCGTCACCTCGTAGCCGGCGGCGAGCAGCCCGAGCGCAAGCTGCGAGCCGGCCTGACCGGCGCCGACGACCGCGACGCTGCGCACGGTGCTACGCGGCCGTGCCGAGCTCGGCGAGATACGCCTGCGCCGCGTCCGGCGTCATGAACCACGACCAGTAGTCGCGCGGATCGTCGAAGCCGTTGACGAAGCGGTGCGCGATCGTGGGGTTCGCGCAGGCGGCGCCGAGCAGCTCGAGCACGTGCGGCGGCGGAGGCAGCAGCAGGGCGTTCGTCCAGCCGACGACGTCCTTCGCGTACGCCCACGACTCCTCGAACGTCTCCTGCATCCACGCGGCGTCGAACGGCCCGTCGCCCCGCTCGACGATGCGGCGCAGGTACACGGCGGCGGCCTTGGCGGCGTTGTTCGAGCCCTGGCCCGTGATCGGGTCGTTGAGGACGACCGCGTCCGCCATCCCGAGGATCTGCCGGCCGGACGGGAGCGTCCCGACCGGCTTGCGCACCGTCGGCGGGAACCGGCCGGTGAGGACGCCGAGCGGGTCGGTCAGCTCGACGGAGCGGCAGCGCTCGCCCTCCCACGGAAAGAACGTGTCGAGGATCCACCGCGACTTCGCGAGGTGCTCATCCGGCGTCGTCACGTCATCCCAGCAGTCCATCGGCCCGCCGGGCACGCCCTCGAACACCATGATCTCGCAGGCGCCGCCGATCGTCTCCGCCGGGAAGACGAAGTACTCGCCGACCCCGGGACAGAGGTTGAAGCACACCGCCGAGTACTCCGGCCGCGGTGTCATCCCGGTCACGTAGGTGAGGGCGAGCGCGCGCATCGGCTGGTCGAACTGCGCGCGTTCGGCATCTCGCTCGAAGAACCTCGCGATCTCCCCCTTGCCGGCGGCGACGACGACGAGGTCGCTCTCCTGCGCGTACCGCTCCAGGTCGTCGACCGATGCCTCGTGGGTCACGAGCCGCCCGCCGGTTCCCTCGAAGTGCTCCATCCAGCGCGGGAACTTGATCCGCTGGTCGACGGCCTGGGCGATGCGGTCGAGCCGCGAGGCGAACTCCAGCGCCTTCTCTCCTGGAATCTCAGGATGCGGGACGGTGAAGGAGATCCCTTCGACCGGTGGGCAGGTGTCCGCCCAGAAGTCGATCCCGAGCGCGCGCTCGTGGTCGAGCGCGTTCGCGAACATGCACTGGCTCGAGGTCACGCGCCCGTCGTGGATCTGTTCCGGCGAGCGGTCGGAGACGACGGTGACCTCGTGCCCCGCCTGGAGCAGCCCGATCGCGAGCTGCAGGCCCGACTGGCCACCACCGATGATCGTCGTACGCGGCATCTCTTCCTCCTAGTCCATGAGCAGGGGAATCGCGGGAACGGCCTGCTCGGGCCCCATCGCCGAGTAGCCTCCGTCGACGGCCCAGTCGGCGCCGGTGACGAAGCTCGCGTCGTCCGAGAGCAGGAACGCGACCACCCGCGCGACCTCCTCGGGATCGCCGACCCGGCCGAGCAGGTGGAACGGCGCCGCCACGCGGTCGGTCTTGGCGCGGTCGCCGCCCGTCAGCTCGTCCATCACCTTCGACCACGTCCAGCCGGGCGAGACCGCGTTGACGCGGATGCGGTCGGCGGCCAGGTCCATCGCCATGTTCCGCGTCAGCTGCACGATCGCCGCCTTGCTGACCGGGTAGAGCCAGCGGCCGGTCTGCGCCACCTTCGCGGAGATCGAGGCGAAGTTGACGACGGCGCCGCCGCCGCGGGAGACGAGATGGGGGCGCGCTGCCTTCACGAGCATGGCCGCGCTGACGAGGTTGACGTCGAGGGCTGTGAGCCAGTCGGCGCGCGGCGAGGCGAGCCCCTCGTCGAGGTAGGTGCACGCGAGG
>VGCB01000263.1 GCA_016870235.1 Actinomycetota bacterium
CGGCCGAGCGCCGCGCGCTCGCACGGCGGCTGCGGCTCCGGACGACCGCCTGACGGACGGCGCGCGGCTCAGCGGACGAGCGCCTCGCCGGCGAGCGCCCGGCCCGTCTCCGTGAGCGCCAGCATCCCGTCGCGCTGGACGACGAGACCGCGGTTCTCCGCGCTCCGAACGACCTGCGCGACGACCTGATCCGACCAGCCGAGGTGATGGTTGAGGTTCGCGACGCGGTTCTCGACCGCGGCCTCCGGCAGGGCCTCGTGGTGGGCGAGGTGGATCGCGAGCATCGTCTCGGCGAACTCGAGCTTCTGCCGGGCGCGCCGGCGGGCAGCGGTGAGGAGGCCGCGGCGCGGCCCGAGCGCCCACACCACCGCGAACGCGGCGCCGCACATCGCCGCCATGCAGCCGGCGATCGACGCGTCGACGGCGTACGAGAGCCAGTACCCGCCGATCGCGCACCCGACGCCGATCGCGACCGACAGCGCCGCCATCATCTTCATCGAGTCGGTCAGGAGGTACGCCGTCGCGCCCGGCGCGATCATCAGGGCGACGACGAGGATCGAGCCGACCGCGTTGAACGCACCGACCGTCGTCACCGAGACGAGCGACATCAGCACGTAGTTGACGAGCGTCGGTGCGAACCCGAGCGCCAGCGCCAGCGCGGGATCGAAGGTCGTCAGTGCGAGCTCCTTCCAGATCAGCGCAACGGCGAGCAGCACGACGACGAGCACGACGGACATGACGACGAGGGAGGTCGGGCCGAGGTCGAAGTCCCCGATCACGAGCCGGTCGAACGGCGCGAAGGCGAGCTCGCCGAGAAGCACGGCGTCCGTGTCGAGGTGGACGCCGTCCGCATACCGCGAGACGAGGATCACGCCGATCGAGAAGAGCGTGGGGAAGACGAGCCCGATCGCCGCGTCCTCGCGCACGAGCCGCGTCCGCACGACGAGGTCGACGAGCGCGACCGTGACGACTCCCGTCGCCGCCGCGGCGACGAGCAGGAGCGGCGAGGTCGTCGTCCCGGTGACGAAGAACGCGAGCACGATCCCGACGAGGACGGAGTGCCCGATCGCGTCGGAGAGGAGCGACGTCCGGCGGAGCACGAGGAACATGCCGACGAGCGCGCACGCGGCCGCAGTCACGACCGCGATCGCCTGGATCTCGAGCTGGCCCGACGTCATCGCCGGTCGAGCTCCTCTCGCCCGCGCACGGTCAGCGTCCAGAGCCCGTCCGGCGTCCGCGCCACGAGCCCGCGTCGCGCGAGCTGCTCGAGCGCGACGCGTGGGTCGCCCGCGATCAGGGCGCCGATCGTCTCGGCGGCATGGCCGCGACTGCCGGATCCGTGCTGCTGCTCGAGCTCGCCGACGCTCTCGAGCACGGCGTTGAGCGCGAGCCGGCCCCGCCGGCTGCGGGCGCGCAGCCAGCGCATTGCGATTCCCCGCGTCGGCGCGAACAGGAACGAGAGGAGCACGATCGCGGCCACGGCGAGGACGATCGTGGGGCCCGTCGGCAGGCGCTCCGCGCGCGAGGAGGCGACGGCGCCGACGACGCCCGCGACGGCGCCGAACAGCCCGGCGAGGAGCGTCACGCGCCCGAGCCGGTCGCTCCACTGCCGGGCCGCGGCTGTCGGGGCGATCAGCATCGCGCTCATCAGCACTGCTCCCACCATCTGCAACCCGATCACCGTGGCGACGACGAGCAGGCCGGTGAGGAGCACGTCGGCGAGGCGCATGCGCAGTCCGAGCGCCGTGCCGAAGTCGGGGTCGAACGCGAGGAGCTTCATCTGCTTCCACGCGAGCGCGAGGACCGAGAGGGCGATTGCGCCCACGATCGCGATCGTCCAGACGTCCTCGCGGAGCACGGTCGCCGCCTGGCCGAAGAGGAACCGGTCGAGACCTGCCTGCGAGGCGTCGGGCCGGCGCTGGACGAACGTGAGAAGCACGAGCCCGACGCCGAAGAACGAGGCGAGCCACAGCCCGAGCGCGGCGTCGGCCTTCACCCGCGTCGTCCGGATCACGGCGGTGACGAGCAGCACGGCGAGGAACCCGGTGATTGCCGCTCCGAGGAGCAGGCCGAGGGACGCCTTCGATCCGGTCACGAGGTACGCGAGCACGATCCCGGGCAGGGCGGCGTGCGAGACCGCGTCGCCGACGAGCGCCTGCCGGCGCAGGACGGCGAACGTGCCGAGCGCGCCGCTGACGATGCCGAGCCCGGCGGCGCCGAGCGCGACGGTGCGGACGGTGTAGTCGTCGAACAGCACGCCGCCTCGTCAGGTCGCGCGGAAGAGCGCGGATCGCCCGCCGTACGTCCGGCGGAGGTTCTCCTCCGTGAAGACGTCCTCGACGCGGCCGGCCGCGATCGGGCGGACGTTGAGGAGGACGACGTAGTCGAAGTACTCGGGCACGGTCTGCAGGTCGTGGTGGACGGCGACGACCGTCTTGCCCTCGGCCGCGATCCCACGCAGGAGCTCCACGATCGCGCGCTCCGTCGTCGCGTCGACGCCCTGGAACGGCTCGTCCATCAGGTACACCTCCGCCTCCTGCACGAGCGCGCGGGCGAGGAAGACCCGCTGCTGCTGCCCGCCGGAGAGCTGGCTGATCTGGCGGCGGGCGTAGTCCTCCATCCCGACCTTGCGCAGCGCTGCGGCAGCGGCCTCGCGGTCGGCACGGCCCGGCCGGCGGAACCAGCCGAGGCGTCCGTACCGGCCCATGAGGACGACGTCGAGCACGTTCGTCGGGAAGTCCCAGTCGACGGAGCCGCGCTGTGGCACGTAGGCGACCAGCCGGCGCTGCTCGTCGTAGGGACGCCCGAGGACGAGCGCACTGCCCGCGGCGGCGCGCACCAGCCCGAGGATGGAGCGGATCAGCGTCGTCTTCCCGGCGCCGTTCGGGCCGACGACGGCGGTGAGCGTGCCGGCCGGGACCTCGACGTCGACGTCCCAGAGCACGGGCTTGTCGCCGTAGGCGACGGTGAGATCGGCGACCTCGATCGCGGGCGCGCTCATGTCGCCGGCGTCCCCAGGGCCGCAACGAGGGCGTCGATGTTGTGCCGCACCATCCCGACGTAGGTGCCGTCCGGCGTGCCGGCGCTGCCGAGCGCGTCGGAGTAGAGGCTGCCCCCGATCGCGACGTCACGGGCGCGGGACCGCACGGCCTCCTGCACCGCCTCGATCGTTCTCGGCGAGACGGACGACTCGACGAAGATGGCCGGGATCCGTCGCTCGACGATCAGCTCGGCGAGGCGCGCGACGTCCTTCGCGCCTGCCTCGGAAGCGGTCGAGATCCCCTGGAGGCCGACGACCTCGAAGCCGTACGCGCGGCCGAAGTAGGCAAAGGCGTCGTGCGCGGTCACGATCACCCGAGCCGGCGCGGGGATGCGCCCGGCCTCGGTCCGGACGTAGGCGTCGAGCGCGTCGAGCCGCGCGAGGTACCGAGCGGCGTTCCGCCGGTAGCCGGCCGCGTGCGCGGGGTCGGCCTCGACCAGCGTGTCGCGCACACCGGCGGCGACGTGGCGCCAGAGCCCGACGTCGAACCACACGTGCGGATCGGGCTGGCCCTCGTAGTCCGCCGGCCGGAGCAGCCGACCCGCCGGGATCCCCGTCGTCACCGCGGCCGTGCGCCTGCGGTCGCCGATCCGCTCGAGCACGTCGGCCATCTTCGCCTCGAGGTGGAGCCCGGAGTAGAAGATCACGTCGGCCCGCTCGAGGCGGCGGACATCTCCCTCGCTCGCCTTGTAGAGGTGCGGGTCGACGCCGGGGCCCATCAGGGCCTCCACCTCGACGCGGTCGCCGCCGACGTTCGCGACCGCGTCGGCGACCATCCCGGTCGTCGCGACCGCGCGGATCGTCTCGCGCTCCGAGAGATCGGGGAACGCGCCGGGGGTCACACGCCCGCAGCCTGCGGCAACGGGCAGGAGAGCGAGAGCGATCGCGACCCGGGCGATTTTCGCCATGCCTAAAGTGTACTCGATTTTTAGGCGAGCCTAAATATCGGCTCGACCGGCGAGCGTCCCCGGCGGCTTGGAAGCTCAGAGAGGCGGACCGAGGTACCGGCGCACGAACACGAGCGTGAGGAAGGCTCCCGGCACGAAGAAGACCGCGGCCGCCACCATCAGGACCTTGGCCGCAGTCGAGTCGAGATCGACGGCCACCGCCGCGAGCAGACAAGCCGCGGCGACGCCGCACGTGATCGGCCCGATCAGGTCGCGGAGCGGCATCGGCGCCACTGTACGCGACCGCCGGCCGTCGCTGCGACCGGGTGGCGGGCTCAGCCGACGGCGATCGCGCGAGAGGCCCCGTCGGCCCACCCGTCGTGGCCGCGGACGACGAGGCGGTAGTGCCCGGACGCCTTCGGCGGCAGCACGATCCGCACGCGGGACCGAGGCCCGACGACGCTCCTGCTGATCGTCCGCCACGCGAAGCGCTCGCGGTCGTAGCGTTGGAGGACGGCGGTGGCCCCGATGCGTCGCGGACGGACCCGCGCCACGATCGTGCCGGAAGCCAGACGCGCCATCACGCGGGGTGCGGCGGCCACGTGCACGGTGGCGCTCGCCGCTCTGCCGACGCGGGCCCGCAAGCGGGCCGGTGCCGTCACGGGCCCGCAAGCGGGCCGGTGCCGTCACCTTGACACGCGCCGAGAACGTGCCGCCGACGCCGGCACGAATCGTCCGGACGGCAGCCCACCTGGGACCCGTCGCCTGCTCGAGCCTGATCTCGCCCGTGCCGCTCGGGGCGAGCCCGGAGAGGCTCACCGCGCCGCCGGCGGGCACGGGCTCATGGGGCCCGGTCAGCGCCACGGGAACGACTCGCAGCACGCCTCGCATGAAGCGGTGGATCGTGCAGGAGTAGGGGATGGTCGCCGGCCGCGTGAACGTCCGGGCATAGCTTCCCCCGGCGGGGATGTACCCCGAGTCGAAGC
>VGCB01000264.1 GCA_016870235.1 Actinomycetota bacterium
CTCGATCCCGGTCCTGATGGACGGGGGCGAGGTCGAGGTCTATAGCGGCTTCCGGGTCGTGCACAACATGACGCGGGGCCCGGCGAAGGGCGGGATCCGCTACCACCCGGCCGTCACCCGCGACGAGGTCAAGGCCCTGTCGATGTGGATGACCTGGAAGTGCGCGCTGATGGGAATCCCGTTCGGCGGCGCCAAGGGCGGCGTCATCTGCGACCCGAAGCAGCTCTCGGGCGGCGAGCTCGAGCGGCTCACGCGGCGCTACACGACGGAGATCATCAACGAGATCGGGCCCGAGAAGGACATCCCCGCGCCGGACGTGGGCACGAACGCGCAGGTGATGGCCTGGATCTTCGACACCTACTCGATGAACGTCGGCCATTCCGTGCTCGGGGTCGTCACCGGGAAGCCGCTCGCGCTCGGAGGGTCGGTCGGTCGCGACGAGGCGACCGCCCGCGGGTCGCTCTTCTCCATCCGCGCTGCGCTCGAGAAGGTCGGGAAGCCGCTCCGCGGCGCCACCGTCGCGATCCAGGGGTTCGGCAACGTCGGCCTCAACCTGGCCCGGCTGCTCGACGCGGACGGCGCGCGCGTCGTCGCGCTCTCGGACTCGGCGGGCGGCGTCCACCGCGCAGCGGGGATCGACGTGGCGGCGGCGGTCGCACACAAGCGCGAGACCGGCCAGCTCGCCGGGCTGGCGGCGGCGGACGGGCTGACGAACGAGGAGTTGATGGAGCTCGAATGCGACGTCCTCGCTCCGTGCGCGCTCGAGCAGGTGATCCACGCCGGCAACGCCGATCGGGTGCGCGCCGGCATCGTCTGCGAGGGGGCGAACGGGCCCACCACACCCGCGGCGGACGCCATCCTCGAGGGCAACGGCGTTCTCGTCCTTCCCGACGTCCTTGCCAACGCGGGCGGCGTCGTCGTCTCGTACTTCGAGTGGGTGCAGGGCCTCCAGGAGTACTTCTGGAAGGAGGCCGAGGTCAACCAGAAGCTCCAGGACATCGTCGTCAGGGCCTTCGAGGAGACGTGGGCGACCCACGAGCAGCGTGGCACGTCGCTCCGCACCGCGGCCTACGGGCTCGCCGTGCGACGGGTCGCCGAGGCGACGACGATCCGCGGCATCTACCCGTGACGGCGCCGATGCCTGCCGACGCGGTCGCAGGCACACCCGGCAGACGCGTTGTCGTCTATGTCGCGAGCGGCTGCCATCTCTGCGAGGCGGCGCTCGAGGTGGTCGAGCGCGTAGGCACCGACGTGCCGTTCGGCCTCGATGTCGTCGACATCGGCGGCGACGAGGCGCTCGAGACGGCGTACCGCGCCCTTCTCCCGGTCGTCGAGATCGACGGCGTGCGCGCTTTCACGTACCACGTGCACCCGGCTGCGCTCCGCGCTCTCGTCGAGGCGAGTGGCGGCGAGCGTGGCGGCGCCGCCGGGTGACGGTTCTCCCGGGCTCGCAGCCGTACCGTAGGCAGAATGTGACGAAATGTCACAAGCTGACGATCGAAGCGGTGGTTGAGTGGCCGACAGGTTGAGGGTCGGCGTCGCGGCGCGCCTGAGCCGGTACCTCCAGGTGCTCTCCCAGGCGAAGAAGATGGGCAAGGACAGGATCTCGAGCCAGGAGATCGCCGAGTACACCAACATCAACGCCACCCAGATCCGCCGCGACCTGTCCGGGTTCGGCCGCTTCGGAAAGCGCGGGGTCGGCTACTCGATCGACGGGCTCCTGACCGAGATCCGGAAGATCCTGCGGACCCACGGGCAGCACAACATCGCCCTCGTCGGCGCCGGCCGGCTCGGGGCGGCGATCGCCAGCTCGTCGATCTTCGCGGAGCACGGGATCACGATCTCGGCGATCTTCGACGCCGACCCGGCCAAGATCGGCCGCGACCTCGGCGGTGTCCGCATCAGCCCGGTCGAGGAGATCGAGCAGATCGTCCGCGACCGCAACATCATCCTGGGCGTGCTCGCGGTCCCGCCGGACGCCGCCCAGGGCGCCGCCGACGCGCTGATCGGCGCGGGCGTCAAGATCGTCTTCAACTACTCGGAGGCGCTGCTCGACACGCCGGCCGACGTGCAGGTCCACACCTCGAACCCGGCCGCCGAGCTGCTGTACGCGCTCTACTTCCATCTCACCTGAGCGTCCGTCCGTCCGATCGCGGCGGTGGGCACCCGACGGCCTGGGCAGGATGACGTCGATGCGCATCCTCCTCTGGCACGGCTACCTGCTCGCGGGCACCGGCTCGAACGTCTACACGCGTCAGCTCGCGCGCGAGTGGTCCCGGGCGGGGCACGAGGTGGTCGTCGTGAGCCAGGAGCCGCAGCCCGAGCGGTACGACCTCGGCGGTGCGGCGACGGTCAGGCCCGACGTCGGCGGGCTGCTGCCGGTGTTCGTGCTCGACCGCTACGAGGGGTACGAGGTCAGGCGCGTGCCCGACTGCACGCGCGCCGAGCTCGATCGCTGGGTCGAGGCCAATGCCGCCGCGATCAGGGATCTGCTGCCCGCCGATCTCGTCTTCACGAACCACGTCCTCCTCGGCGGCCCCGTCGGTGTCGCCTCCGGCGCGCCCTTCGCAGTCAAGGCACATGGCTCCGAGCTCGAGTACGCGATGCGGGGCAACGCGGCGCTCTCGGCGTGGGGGAGGGAGGCGCTCGCGGCTGCGCGCGCGACCTTCGTCGGCTCCGAGCACATCCGCCGCGTCGTCGAGGAGGTGTGCGGCCACGTCGAGCGCGTGCACGAGGTGCCGCCGGGCGTCGACGTCGAGGAGTGGGTGCCGCAGGAGCGCGAGGCGGCTCGCGCCGCGCTCCTCGACGAGGCCGGGCGCGACGCCCCGAACCCCGGCAACGCCGAGGAGCGCCTGCCCGACGAGGGGAACGCCTTGCGGCTCGCCTCCTTCCTCGCAGGCGACCGACCCACCGTCGTGTACTTCGGCAAGCTGATCCCGCAGAAGGGCGTCGACAGGCTGCTCCGCGCCCTCGCGGGAGTGGACGCGCGCGTCGTCGTCGTCGGGTTCGGGCCGGAGCGGTCGGCGCTCGAGACCCTCGCCGCCCATCTCGACGTCGCCGCTCTCTTCACCGGCCCGCTCGAGCACCGGCATCTGCGCCACCTGCTCGCCTTCGCCGACGCGTGCGTGGTGCCGTCCGTCTTCCCCGAGGCGTTCGGCATGGTCGCGGCCGAGGCCGCCGCCGCCGGGTGCCCCCCGATCGTCGCCAACCACTCGGGGCTGGCGGAGATCGCCGCCGGGCTCGAGGTGGGCTACCCGCCCGCCGGCCGCGGTCTCACGTCGTTCGCGATCGGCGACGACCGCGACCTCGCCGCACGGCTCACGCGGCTCCTCGGGCTCGGAGGGGTCGAGAGGACCGCCGTCCGCGAAGCGGCCCGGCGCGCGGTCGTCGAGCGCTGGAGCTGGGCCGGGGTTGCCCGGCGGTTGCTCGAGCTCTCCCGCTAATCGGATCCGGTCGAAGTCGTGCGGCGCTCGGGAGAGCGGTGAGACGGCCGTGAGACGCCGGCGTCGCACGCTGTCACCGCAGACGTCCATCCGGAAAGGGAGCTCTCATGCGGTACCTGCGGTTCCTCGGGGCGGTCACGGGTGTCCTCGCCGTCGCCGTCGCGCTCGTCTCGTCGTCGGGGGCGACCAAGCCCCCGCCGCCCGCGGGCGTCGCCGTGCTGGCTCCGGGGACGCCTCCGCACATCTGCGGAGCCGCCGACGGGAAGTACGGGGCGACGGGGTACAGCCCCGTGTTCGGGGTCTACTGCTCGAGGTCGGCGAACACGTGGGTGCAGGCGCCGCTCTGCTACCCGCGGTGGGGGAACCTACAGATGTCGGCCGCCTCCGTGGCGGCCGGTGGCTCGAAGGCGACCGTGATCGCGACGCCGTCCGAGGGGTCGAACTCGGCGGAGTGGGCGACGAAGCCGCCGGGCGCGATCTCGTGGCAGCCGGGCGGGGCACCGTTGAAGGGGAGCTGCAAGCCGACGATGCTGACGTGCGCGGTGACCCTGCCGGCGGCGGGACCGGAGTGGCAGTGGGTGATGTTCCACGTGTCATTGCCGCGGACGTACTTCATCGACTCGAAGGGCGAGTACTGCGCCGGTGTGCATGCGTGTCCGGGGAACGCGACGCAGGGCTGGACGTTCGTGGGCGTCCCGCCGAAGGGCGTGAAGCCCCCGGAGCGGAAGATCGGCACGATCGGCGGCAGCGTCGTCGAGACGGAGTGCAGCGAGACGTCGTGCACGCAGAAGCCCCTGACCGGGGTGAAGGTGACGCTCGCCGGGAAGACCGGCACGTCGCTCGTGACCGACGAGACGGGCCGCTACTCGGCGGAGGTGGAGGCCGGCGCGTACACGGTGACACCGTCGCTCGATGGCCGTGTGTTCGAGCCCGTGAAGGCCTCGGCGACGGTGACGAAGGGTGGATACGCCGAGCTGAAGACATTCGCCACCTGCGCGATCGTGCGAACCCCGCAGGCACGCCAGCAGTCGCTCGCGACCTGCGAGCATCTGGAGATCGACTGGACGATGCCGGCGCGGCTCGCCGCCGACGAGACGTCGTACGGCGGCACTCTCGGGCTTCCCGACGCGGCCTCCGTGAGCCCGAAGGACTGGGTGCTTCGCCTGTTCCTCACGAAGGACGGCAAGGAGACGTGCCCGAAGGACGTCACGTTCGAGTGGACGGTGTCCGGGGCCGGGAAGAGGAAGGTGCTCGACACGAGCAGCTGCCGTGCCGTCGTGCGCGTGCCGGAGCTCGGGACGTACAAGGTCGTCGCGAAGCAGCTCAAGGGCGGGAAGCCGACGGGCGCGGAGGCGCGTAACGACAACGTGATCGTGCGCGACTGGCTGATCGTCGGGATGGGCGACTCGAACGCGTCCGGTCAGGGAAACCCACCGTACAT
>VGCB01000265.1 GCA_016870235.1 Actinomycetota bacterium
GGAGCTGCGCGGTGGCGGCGGTGTTCGAGGCGAGGAACCCGAAGCCGGCGACGAACAGGAAGACGAGCGCGAGCGGCAGGAGCCGCGTCACCGAGAAGGCGAGCAGCCCGCCGCCGAGCAGCGTCAACGTCAGGCCCATGCGCGCGCGGGAGGCCGTGACCCTGCCGGCGAGCAGCAGCGCCGCCGCGACGGCCCCGGCCCCGAACACGCCGATCAGGTAGCCGGCGTGCTCGTCCGGCCGCCCGAACGCGAGTGCGAAAGCGGGGGAGAGCGTGTTGATCGGATCGGACGTGATCCCGGCAATGGCGACGATCGCGAGCAGGCCGGCGAGAACGGGGTCGCGGACGACGAGGCGGACGGTGTCGAGGAACCTCCCTCCGGCGGCCGCCGGCCCTCCCGCGTCGGGATGCGCCCGCACGAGCGCGACGCCGGCGACGAGGGCGAGATAGGAGACGGCGTTGACGGTGAACGCGGCCGGGATGCCCGCGCCGGCGACCAGGAGCCCGGCGAGCGCCGGGCCGACGGCACGCGCCAGGTTGTACGTCATCGAGTTGAGCCCGATCGCGGACGCAAGCTGGTTCGGCGCGACGAGCGACCCGACGAAGGCCTGTGCGGCCGGTGTGGCGACGGCGCCGGCGGCGCCGAGCCCGACGGAGATTCCGATCGTCACCCACGTGGTCGCGAGGCCCGCCCAGGCGAGACCGGCGAGCGCGGTCGCAAGCGCGGCCGCGACGAGCTGCGTCGAGACAATGACCCGACGACGGTCGAACCGGTCGGCCGCGACCCCAGCCCAGGGCCCGAGCACGAGCAGCGGCGCGAACTGGCCGAACGCGAGCACCCCGAGCAGGACCTCCGAGGACGTCTCGCGGTAGACGAGCAGCCCGGCGGCGAGGGCGTGGAACCACGTCCCTGCCGCGGAGATCGCGTTGCCGGCGAAGTACGGGCCGAAGTTCCGCTCCCGCATGAGCGCGAACGCGGCCGCCGGCCCCGTCGGACGACGCTGCTCCCGTGTTCCGGCCATGGAGGTGCGGAACTATGCCTGTGCCTGCCCGGCCGTTTCCGCGCGCGCCTGGTGGGTGAGGGACCGACGTACCAGACGCGCGCGGAAACGGCCCCGCTCGGGTAGGGCTGGGGCTCGGGTCGAGCGACTCGTTTCCTGAAGCCAGGGGCACGGGGTTCCCCTTGGGAACCCCTCCTGGACCCGGATCCAGCGCCGGCCTGCCGGTGCCGTCTCCGCGTCTGGCTTCAGCCAGACGCCTCCCGTCGTTCAAGGCGAGAGAGCACGGCTCTAGGAGCCCCGCGTCAGATCCGCCGGCTCTTCGGCGCGGCGCCCCACTTGGAGCCGCGGACGCGGGAGGAGTAGACGAGCCGCGGGGGGGCGACGCGCATACCGGTCTCCTCGAACTTCTCCGTCTGCCCGTTGAGCCGCGCGACCCGCGACACCTCGGCCTGCTGCTCGGGCAGGACGAGCGTGACCCCGGTGCCCGATCGGCCGGCACGGCCCGTCCGGCCGACGCGGTGCGTGTACGCCTTGCCGTCCCCGGGCGGGTCGAAGTTGATCACGTGGGTGATGTTCTCGAGGTCGAGGCCCCGTGCGGCGACGTCGGTCGCGATCAGCGTCGTCACGGTGCCGCTCTCGAAGCGGGCGAGGGCCTTCTCCCGCTGGGACTGGCCCATGTCCCCGTGGAGCGCAAGTGCCGGAACCTCGTGGCGCACGAGGCGCGAGACGAGCCGGTCGGCTCCACGGCGCGTGCGGACGAAGACGAGCGCGAGCCCGCGCTCGGCCATGAGGAGCTCGACCAGCTTCTCCACCTTGTTGTCGGGGGTGACGGGGACGAAGACGTGGTCGATCTCGCCCGGCAGCTGCTCGTGGGGCAGCTCCGCCTCGATGCGCACCGGTAGCTGCGTGTACGCGCGCGCCAGCTCCCCGACCTCGCCGTCGAGCGTCGCCGAGAAGAACATCGTCTGCCGATCGGCCGGGAGCCGCCGGACGATGCGGTCGACCTGGGGCTTGAAGCCCATGTCGAGCATCCGGTCGGCCTCGTCGAGGACGAGCACCGAGACGCGTTCGAGGGCGATGAGCTTGCGGTCGAAGAGGTCCTGGAGCCGTCCCGGCGTCGCGACGAGGATCTGGGCAGCCTTGGCACGCTGCGCCTGCGGCTTGATCGGGACGCCGCCGTACACCGACGCCACCGTCAAGCCGCGGGTGGCCGTGAGCGTCTCGAGCTCCTCCGTTACCTGGGTCGCGAGCTCCCGCGTCGGGACGAGGATCAGCGCCGTCGGCGTCGCGTCGCCCGGCTGGAGGCGATCGACGATGGGGACGCCGAAGGCGAGCGTCTTGCCGGATCCCGTCGGCGACTTGGCGAGCACGTCGTGCCCGCCGAGCGCGGCCGGGATCGTGCGCTCCTGGATCTGGAAGGGGGCCTCGAAGCCCCGGGCGCGAAGCGCCTCGACGATGTCTGCGCTCACTCCGAGCGCGTCGAACGACTGCGATGTCATGTGGCTTCTCGAGCTCCTGCGTTGTGGACCGGACCGAGACCGAACTTCCCTCGAGCCCATCCCTGCAGAGAGTCGAAAGACGCCAGATCCCACGGGGCGGCTGGATCGCCGTCCCTGCCTCTCAGGGTAGCAGCCTCACCCGGTGAGTCCAGTGGTCTTACGGCCGGTGCTCGTCGACGTGCCGGAAGAGCCCGACGAGAGCGTCGCGGAGCTGCCGCGAGACGGGCGGGGCCGGCACCGCAGACGGTGGTCGCGCCAGGGCCGACGAGATCTCGGCGCCGAAGAGCATCGACGCTGCGTACAGGTAGATCGAGTAGAGGAACGCTGCCACGCTCGCGACCGATCCGTAGAGCACGCTCCACTCCGTCGAAAGCGCGAAGAAGGCGTCGAGGGCGTACGACACCGCGATCGCGAGGACGGCGGTGACGGTCGCGCCGGGGATCGCGTGCGCGAGCACGAGCCGCGTGGCGGGGACGTAGCGGAGCACGAGCACGGCCGCGACGGCGACCGAGGCGAAGGCGATCCCGAGCCGGGTGACGCCGTCGAGGAACGGGCTCTCCCAGAGGCCGCCGAGGAGCCGGAGCACGAGGTTCGAGGCGAAGGCGAGGAGGACGAGCGCGCCGGTGCCGCCGACCAGCGTCAGATCGACGACCTTGCCGCGAGCAGCCGGCCGCGAGCGAGTGCCGAGGGCGGCGTCGAGGGCGAGCCGGAGGGCACCCATCATCCCGGAGGCCGTCCAGGCGAACACGATCAGGGTGGCGACCGCAGCCGCGCTCGCGGGCGTCGTGAGGGCGTCGAGGGCGCGCTCGACGTCGTTCGCGCCCCGGTCGTCGACCGGCAGCCGCTCGACGATCCAGTCGACGACGTCACGACGGATTCCGTCGTCGCGGAGCACGATCCCGAACGCCGAGACGAGCACGATCGCGAGCGGAAACAGGGAGAAGAGGGCGCGGAAGGCGATCGCGGCCGCATGTTGCGGGCAGCGGTCGGCGAAGAAGCCCTGGATCGCCTCGGCGGCGATCGCCGCGATCCGATGGGTGCGATCGCGCCGCCGGGGCGGTGTCTGCTCGCCGGCCATCCGCCGGAGTGTGGCCGGGGCGTCGGTTGGCATCGTCCTGCTGCGCTGCCCCGGAAGGGGCCAAGGTACTCTCGGGGCCATGGCTCCCATCTCCTTCGCCCGGGGCGCGCCCACGCTCGAGTGCATCGACGCAGACCTGATCTCCGACTGTGCGCGGGCGGCGCTCGCCCGCGACGGCGTCGCGATCCTCTCCTACGGGCCGGGCGGCGGGTACGGACCGCTCCGCCAGCTGCTCGCGGAGCAGCACGGGGTCGACCCGTCGCGCGTCTTCGTCACGACGGGCGGCCTCCAGGGCTTCGTGTTCTACTCGGCCGTCCAGCTCCTCCGGCGGCCGGGCCGCGTGCTCGTCGAGGCGCCGACGTACGATCGCCCGCTGAAGCTCCTCGCGTGGCAGGGCGCGGAGGTCGTGGCGATCCCGCAGGACGAGCACGGGCTCGACCTGGACGCGCTCGACGCCGAGGTCGCCAGGGGCGGCGAGATCTCGTTCGTCTACACGATCCCGACGTTCCAGAACCCCTCGGGGCGGACGCTCGCGCTCGATCGCCGGCAGCGGCTCGTCGAGCTCGCGCAGCGTCACGGGCTCGACGTGCTCGAGGACGACCCCTACGGGAAGGTGCGCTACGAGGGCGACGCAGTCCCGTCGATCCAGTCGCTCGAAGGCGGCACCCGGGTCGCGTTCACCTCGTCGTTCTCGAAGACCGCCGCCGCGCCGGGGCTGCGCGTCGGCTGGTTCGTCGTACCGGAGGAGATGAAGGCCGCGTTCGACGATCGCGCGACCTCGACGTACATCTCCCCGTCGCTCCTGCCGCAGGCGATCATCCACGAGCTCCACCTCCGCGGCGCGTTCGAGACGAACCTCGCCCGCGTCAACGACCTCCTGCGGAAGCAGAAGGACGCGATGCTCGAGGCCCTCGCCCGCGAGATGCCGGACGGGGTGACGTGGAGCAAGCCCGACGGCGGCTACTTCCTCTGGGTCGACTTCGGAGCGGGTGTCGACGTGGCCGAGCTCCTCCGCCAGGTCACCGAGGCGGGCGTGACGTTCGTGAAGGGGTCGGACTTCTTCCCGGGCGGGGCCGGCGGCCAGACCGCCGCGCGTCTGGCCTTCAGCTACGAGTCGCCGGCGCGGATCGCGGAGGGCGTCCGCATCATCGCCTCGGCGCTCGAGCGCTAGTGCGGCTTCTCGCAGCGTTGCACCCGAAACCGGGTGAAACGCGCTGCGACCGCTTCAGGATCACGCCCGTCCGGTGTCTCCGCACCGTCCTGGCATGGCCAGCGTGCAGCAAGCATGGTAGTGCGG
>VGCB01000266.1 GCA_016870235.1 Actinomycetota bacterium
CCGGCCCCGAGCCGGCGACGCGGTAGCGGTTGAGGATGAAGCTCCGCCCGAAGGCCTCGAGCCGTCGGGCTGCCGGCGACATCGCCCCGAGCGTGGCGCCGTGGAGATGGTGGGCGCGGGCGCCGGGGGCGAGGCGGCACTCCCAGCCCGCGAGCCGGAAGCGAAGCGCGAGATCGACGTCCTCCCAGTAGGCGAAGAACGCGTCGTCGAAGCCGCCGGCGTCCCGGAAGGCGCCGAGGCGGTAGGCGGCGGCACCGCCGCACGGCCCGACCGGGTCGGGAGCGCCGGCGAGCGCCGAGACGGGCGTGTTCGCGAGGAGGTCGAAGGAGCGGAGCGTCCGGTCGAGCTCGATCCCGGCGGAGTCGATGCGCTCGGGATCGCGCTCCTGCAGGAGGACGCCGGCGACCATCCCCACGGCCGGGTCGGCGAACGGCGCGCAGACGGCGGCCACGAATCCCGGCTCGCACACCGTGTCGTTGTTGACGAGCACGAGGACGTCGGCCTCGAGCTCGGGGTCGAGCGCGGCGGCGTTGATCGCCCTGCCGAACCCCAGGTTGTGCGGCAGCCGGCGGACGTGCACCCACGGGAACGCCTCGGCGATCGCGGCCGCGGTGCCGTCCGAAGAGGCGTTGTCGACGACGATCACCTCCGGACGCGGCTCCTGGATCTCGAGGCTGCGAAGCGCGCGCAGGACGAGCTCGCAGGCGTCGAGGGTGGGGATGACGACACAGGCCTTCACTAGAGTGACCCTAACGTGACGGGCGACGGGGACAGGCCCCGGGTTGTGCTCCTGCGGGGGCACGAGGCGAACCCCTGGGAGCTCGGGACATGGGTGCTTCTCGCCGATCGCTTCGACGTCGTCGTGGCGGTGACGGAGCGCGGCAAGCACGACGTGGCGGCGCTCCCGCTGCCGCGGCTTGCAGCGGCAACGCTCCGGGATCGACTTCCGAGGGGACGGCTCGGCGACCTCGCGGCGCTCGCCCTCGGCGACCGCTACCTTCGGCTCGACGACGTCGTCGCCGGCGCCGACGTCGTCCACAGCGCCGAGATCGGCGTCTGGTGGAGCGGCCGGCCGGCGGTGGTCAAGCACGCGCATGGGTTCAAGCTCGTCCTCACGGTCTGGGAGACGATCCCGTTCCGCGCCACCTACCGTCGCTTCCGCGGTCGCGCCGATCGGGAGCGTGCTCTCGCCGAGACCGATCTCTTCCTCGCCGCAACCGAGCGCGCCGCCCGCTGTCTCGAGCTCGAGGGCGCGCGCGCCGATCGCATCGTCGTGTCGCCGCCCGGGATCGACGTCGATCGCTTCCGCGCAGCGCCCTCAGGCGCCGGCGAGCACGTGATCGTGTCGCCCGGCCGCCTGGTGTGGGAGAAGGGCCACTTCGACGTCCTGCGCGCGCTCGCGCTCATCGACGCGCCGTGCCGCGTCGAGCTCATCGGCTCCGGGCCGGAGCGCGACCGCCTCCTCGCCTACGCGCGCGATCTCGGCGTCGCCGACCGCGTGGCGATCCGCGCCGTGCCCTACGAGGAGATGCCCGCCGTCTTCGCGCGCGCCTCGTGCGTCGTGCTCGCGAGCCTGCCGGTGCCGATGTGGGAGGAGCAGTTCGGGATGGTGCTCGCCGAGGCGATGGCGGCCGGCGTGCCGATCCTCGCGTCCGCCTCGGGCGCGATCCCCGAGGTGCTCGCAGGCTCCGGGGCCGCGCTCTTCCAGCCGGGAGACTGGCCGGCGCTCGCGCAGCTCCTCCGCGACGGCCCGCTCGCCCGCCCCCCTGCGACCCGCGCGGCGTACCCGGCGGAGCTCGTGGAGCGGTACTCGAGCCGCGCGGCCGCCGACTTGCTCGCGGCAGCCTACGACCGCGTGCTCGGCAGGTAGCGGGTTGTTCGCCCGCCGGGTCGCCGCGGCGACGCTCGTCCAGGTCGTCGGCAAGGCTCTCGCCCTCGGCTTCTCCCTCGTCTCCGTCAAGCTGCTGACCTCCTATCTCGGAGAGGACGGCTACGGGGCGTACGCGATCGTCCTCACGGGCGCGGGCCTCGCGTTCGCCGCCGCGGATCTCGGCGTCCCGATGCTGCTGGCACGCGAGCTGGCGAAGGAGCCGGAGCGCGCCGACGCCCTCGGGGCCGTCCTTCTCTTCGTCCGGCTGGTCGCATGCGTACTCGTCCTCGCGATCGTGGCAGCCTTCCTGCCGGCGCTTCCGTACACGGCCGAGGTGAAGCAGGGGCTCGTGCTCGGAGCAGCGGGCCTCCTCCTCGGCGTCGTCGCGATGTTCCCGCTCCCCTTCTTCCAGGTGCACCTCCGGCTCGGCCTCTCCGCGCTCGTGGAGGTCGCGACCCGGGGTGTGGCGTTCGTCGCTCTCGTGCTCGTCGTCGTCCTCGATCTCGGCTTCCTGCCCGCCGTGGCGACGATCGGGATCTCCTGGGCGTTCGGGCTCGTTCTCGCCTTCGCCCTCTCGCGACCGTTCTGGCGCATCGGCGTGCGGGCCGATCTCCGCGAGGCGGCGCGGATCCTGCGCTCGGCTCTCCCGATCGCCCTCGTCCTCGTGCTCGGCGTCGTCCACTTCCGGGTCGACGCGCTGTTGCTCTCGTTCCTCAAGCCGGCAGCCGACGTCGGCGTCTACACGCTGGCGTATCTCGTCTTCGAGCAGGCCCTCGTCGTGCAGGCGCTCTTCATGGTCGCGGTGTTCCCGATCCTCACGCGCTTCGTGCACGCACAGGACGAGGAGGCGTCGCGCGACGTGATCGACAAGTCGCTCCGGTTCCTCGTCGTGCTCGGGCTCGCCGTCTCCTCCCTGCTCTTCACGCTCGCGGAGCCGATCGTCCGCGCGCTGGCGACGACCGAGTTCGCCGACTCGGCGACGGTGCTGCGGATCCTCGCCTTCGGCCTCGTCCCGCTCTATGCGTCCGCGATCTTCGGCAGCCTGCTGATCTCGCTGGCGACGCTCCGGCTCGTCGCGCTCGCGAGCGTGGTGGGGATCGCTCTCAACGTGGGCCTCAACCTCGCGCTGATCCCACGCTGGAGCTACGACGCGGCGGCGGCGACCACGCTCGTCTCCGAGGTGGTCGGGCTCGGGATGGTCTACGCGATCGCGCACCGCCGCGGAGAGGCGCGGGTGCGGACCGGCGTCGCCTTCCGGCTGCTGCTGGCCGTCGTCGCCGTCGTCGGCATCGCGCTTGCGTCGCTCCTGATCCCGTGGTGGGGAGCGGCGCCGCTCGTCGTCGGAGCCGTCGTGGCGCTTGCGGTTGCGCTCCGCCTCGTCACGCCGGCGGAGATCCGTTCCGTCGTCAGCGGCGGGTGATCGCGCGGGTGTCCGCGAAGGCCTTCTGCAGGATCGCGTCCCAGAAGAAGTCGTCGCGGATCGCGGCGGCGCGCTCGGACATCTCCCGGCGGCGGCCGGCGTCGTCGATCAGGCGGACGAGAGCAGCGGGGAACGCCGACCGCGGCACCGCGACGCCGACGCCGTGCTCTCGGACGAACCGCTCGATGTAGCGCGCGTTGCCCGAGGCGATCGGGATCGTCGCCGCCAGGTAGAGCGACAGCTTCGTCGGATGCGCGATCGCGTAGTACGGCTCGTCGTCGAAGTAGACGAGGATGCCGACGTCGGACGCAGAGACGAGGTCGAAGCACTCCCGCTGGGAGATCGTCCCGAGCCAGCGGACGCGGTGGTCGGCGAAGGTCGGCTCGACCCACTCCCCGCCCGGGCCCGCGAGCGTGACCGTCAACGGGCGGCGTGCCTGGTCGAGCGCCGCCTGGATCGCTTCGACGAGGTTGTCCCGATCGCGGTACAGGCTGCCCGCGTAGACCACCTGCACGGGGCCGTCGTGGGACGCGCGTACCGGCAGCGGGACGCGCGGGTTCCCGTTCGGCACGATCACGAAGAGCGACGGATCGGCACCGTACGCGCGGACGAGCACGTCACGCTCCTCCGGTGTCACCACCCAGACGGCGTCTGCGGTCGCGAGCAGTCGGCGCTCGTACCGCTCGGTCAGGCGCCGCGAGGCCATGCGGCCGCGGTCGGGGAGGTCGAGCTCCATGCTGGGGAGATCGCCGATGCCGACGACGAACCTCCGCCGGCGGGCGCGGCACGCAGCTCCGATCAGCGCCACGGCGAGCGTCGCGAGGTGGTAGGCGACTGCACGCGGCAGGCGCTCGGCAGGCGAGGGCGACGGCGAGCGGTAGTAGACGCCGATCGACGGGAAGCCGGGGTACTCGATGTGGACGGTGCCGTTCCGGCCGAGGACGAGCTCGCGAAGGAGCACGTAGAGGGCCGTCGCGGCCTTGATCGCGAGCGGCCGGCCGGGGGCGACGGCGACGAGGTCCAGCACCGTCCCGCCCGCCGCCTCGACCGCGTCCGCGATCGCCGCGAGGCGCGCGGAGCCCCCGTCCTCGACCGTGGCCGGGCGCCCGACCGCGATCAGCGTCGTCAGCTCGTCGCGGTTCCGAGCCACGCGTACGTGCGCTCGAGGCCCTGCTCGAGCGTGACCGACGGCACCCATCGGAGCTCCCGCCGGATCCGTTCGATGCTCGTGACGCGACGGCGGATGTTGTCGATGTCGCGCCGGTCGACGTGCTCGGGCGAGATGTCGGCGCCGACGACGCGGATGATCCCGCGTGCGAGCTCGTTCACCGAGGTCTCCCGGCCCGTGCCGACGTTGTAGACCTGGCCCTCGGCCTTGGGCGAGATGCCGGCGAGCAGCGTCGCCTCGACCGCGTCGTCCACGTACGTGTAGTCGCGTGTCTGCTCGCCGTCGCCGTGCACACGGGGGGCGTCGCCCGCCATCACGGTCGCGAAGAACCGCGCGAAGACGCCGCAGTACGGGTTGTCGGGCCGCTGGCCGGG
>VGCB01000267.1 GCA_016870235.1 Actinomycetota bacterium
CCGTCGGCGGGAGCGCTCCGCCGCCCGGCGGCAGCGCTCCGCCTGCCGGCGGCAGCACCGCGTCCTGACCGTGACGCGGCCTCCGCGCGTCCTCGTCCTCCTCGCCGCCGGCCTCGCGGCGCTCGCCCTGGCAGCGACGGCGTCCGCGCGCTCGATCGCGCTTCCCTCGACCGACGTCCGCGTCATGGTCCAGAGCGACGGCTCGGTTGCGATCGAGGAGCGGATCACGGTCGCGTTCACGGGCCCCTACACCTTCGGCTACCGGGACATCCCGATCCGCGCGGGCGAGCGCGTCACAGCGGTCGCGGTCTCGGAAGGCGGGACGGTCTACGGGCCCGGCGCGCCGACCGCGCTCGAGCCGGGCGGCCCGCCTGGGACGTTCGGGATCGAGCGGACCGGGTCACGCGTCCGGATCGTCTGGCGCTTCCAGGCCGCCGACCAGGTGCGCACGTTCACGATCGCCTACCGCATGAGCGGCCTCGCCCGCGGCTACGACGACGTCGTCGACGTGAATCTCAAGGTGTGGGGCGACCAGTGGACGGAGCGGCTCGGACGCCTGACCGCGCAGGTGACGGGGCCAGGGCCTGTCCGGAGGGCCTGGGGCCATCCCGTCTGGGTCCGCGGCGATGTCACGCTGCAGGGGCGGACGGCGCAGTTCGTCGAGCTCCGCGCGCTCTTCCCGCGCTCGGCGTTCGGCTCGACGACCGGCATGAACGTGGTGAAGGGGAAGGGGCTCGACCGGATCGTCGCCGAGGAGCGCGACGACGCGGCGACGTACGAGCGCGACCACGACCGCATCGAGGGGCTCAAGCGCCACCCGTGGAAGGCCCTCGTGTTCGGCGTCCTCGCCGGCCTGCTGCCTGCGGGGGCGCTGATCTCGTTCACGTTCTGGCGGTTCGGCCGCGAGCGCCGGACGCGGTACGACCGCGAGTACGAGCAGGAGCCCCCGACGGACACCGAGCCCGCGCTCGTCCCGGCGCTTCTCCGGCAGGGCGGCGAGGCGGGATCGTTCGAGTTCACCGCGACCCTCTTCGACCTGATCCGGCGCGGTGTCTACGAGTCGCGGCCGACGACGACCGAGCGCTCCGTCTGGGCGGGCCTGCGCACGGAGACCGTGTCCGATCTCGAGCTGTCGCCGGGCGACCGCAGCATCCCGCTGACGCCGTGGGAGAACGAGGTCGCGAAGGTCGTGGACGGGGTCCTCGACGGCGGCAGCGAGCGCCTCTCGCGGTTCCGCGAGCAGATCGAGGACGACCGGGTGACGATGGCGCCGCGTTTCACCGCCTTCAAGTCGCAGGCCGGGGTCGCGGTCGGTGATCGCGGCTGGTTCCGGTCGATCGGGGCGCTCCCGCTCGTCCTCGGGCTCGTCGGCTTCGCCGGGGCCGGGGCGATCACCCTCTTCGCCGCGATCGACGGCTGGCGCTCGGTGTCGCCGCGCTTCTGGGATGTCGTCCTGATCGGGATCGCGATCGCGCTCTTCCTCAACGCGGCGCTGACGCTCGCGGCGCTGACGCAGCGAAAGCTCTGGCGTCGACGCACGGCAGCGGGCCAGGAGGAGGCGGAGCGGTGGGAGGCGTTCCGCCGCTACCTGAGCGACTTCCCGAGGCTCCAGGACGCGGCGCCGGCGACGCTCGAGCTCTGGGAGCGCTACCTCGTCTACGGGATCGCGTTCGGCATCGCCGACCGGGTGCTGCAGGCTGCCCACCTCTACATGCCGGCCGAGCTGGCCGCGGCGAGCTCGGTGTACTGGATCTCGCCCGGCGGAGACCTCGGCACCGGCCCGACCTCGATCTCGATCGGCGACCTCGCGTCGGGCTTCGGCTCGGCGCTCGCCCCTCCCTCCTCCGGCTCGGGTGGCGGTGGCGGTGGGTTCTCCGGCGGCGGAGGTGGAGGAGGAGGCGGCGGGGGCGGCGGCTTCGGCTGATTGATGTCTGAATGGACAACTTAGGCAGTGCTGACAACACGGGGACGCTCGTGTCATGGATGACGACGACGCGACCCAGGTCATCTCGAAGCCCTGTTCGACGTCCGCGGCCTGCTCGCCGACATCCACGGTCTCGGCTTCGATGACGGGGAGTCAGACCATGACGAAGCGGAAGTGGAAGACGCCTGAGGAGTCGGCCGCCGAGCGCGCTTACCGCGAGGATCTCGACCGGCGCCCGCTCGCGATGATCGAGAAGTACCGCAAAGCTCAACGAGGCGTAGCGGGCGGGCTGACCCGTCCGAGCGCCTCGTAGAGGGCGATCGCCCCGGCCGCCGCGACGTTCAGCGAGTCGGGCCGGCCGGGCATCGGGATGTACGCCCGCAGGTCGGAAGCGGCGAGGATGGCGTCGGGGAGGCCGGCGCGCTCGGAACCGAGGACGAACGTGAGCGGAGGTACGAACGCGAGTGCCGACAGCGGTTCGCCGGCATGGGCGTCCAGCGCGATCCGACTCCCTGGCTGCGTGTCCCAGTCGACGAGCGGCACGCGGAAGATCGCGCCGGCCGACGCACGCGTCGCCTTGGTCGACAGCGGGTCCGCGCAGCCGTCGGAGAGCGCGATCGAGGCCCCGAAGGCATCCGCGGTCCGGATCAACGTGCCGACGTTGCCGGGGTCGGCGAGCTGCCAGAGAGCGAGACAGGCATCGCGCCCGCCGGCCGGGAGATCGCTACGGCGGTAGACGCCGATCGCCCGGGCGGGATGCGGGAGCGTCGAGACCGTCGCCATCAGCTCCGGCGCGACCGTCGCACCACCCACCAGCCTGTGCACCGGGACGAGGCCGGCGGCGTCGGCGGCCTCCACGAGATCCTCGCCCTCGACGGCGAAGAGCCCCGTCTCGTCCCGGTGCTTCCGCTGGCCCAGGAGCTTGCGCACCAGCTTCAGCGTGTCGTTGTCGCGCGAGGTGATCACGACGCTGGGGCCGAGGCTGCTTTGGTGGAGGCGCTCGGCCCGCCCGCGTTCGAGCGAGGCCGGGCGCGCATGTGTGGCGCTACGCGGCCTTCGTCTCGGCGAGCGCGCTCTTCGCGCGATCGACGACCGCGGCGAACGCGGCCGGGTCCGAGACGGCGAGATCGGCAAGCGACTTGCGGTCGAGCTCGACGCCCGCCTTGGCGAGGCCGTTGATCAGCTGGTTGTACGAGAGCCCGTGCTCGCGGGCAGCCGCGTTGATCCGCACGATCCACAGGGAGCGGAAGGTCCGCTTCTTGTTCTTGCGGTCGCGGTACGCGTAGACGAGCGAGTGCTCGACCTGCTCCTTCGCATAGGTGTAGTTCGTGCTCTTGAGGCCCCAGTAGCCCTTGGCCTGGTCGAGCACCTTGCGGCGCTTCTTGCGCGCGTGGACGGATCGCTTGACGCGCGGCATTACTTGACCCTCAGCAGCTTCTTGAGACGGCCGGTGTCGGTCGCGTTCACCTCGAGCTCCTTCCCGAACGCGCGCTTACGCTTCGCCGTCTTCTTGCCCAGGTTGTGGCTCTGCATCGCGTGACGGCGCGTCAGCTTGCCCGACCCCGTCACCTTGAACCGCTTCTTCGCTCCGCTGGACGTCTTCACCTTTGGCATCGGTCTTCACCCCTGCGTTCTTCGTCGGGCCGAGCACCATGATCATGTTGCGCCCGTCGAGGGTCGGCTGCTGCTCGACCGCACCGATCTCGCGTACCTCCTCGGCGAGACGCACGAGAAGGGTGCGACCGCGCTCCGGATGCAGGTTCTCCCGGCCCCGGAACATGATCGTCACCTTGACCTTCGCCCGCTGGTTCAGGAACCGCTCGACGTGGCCCTTCTTCGTCTCGTAGTCATGGAGCCCGATCTTCGGTCTGAGCTTGATCTCCTTGATGTTGATCTGCGACTGGTGCTTCCGCGCGAGCTTCGCCTTCTGCTCCTGCTCGTACCGCCACTTCCCGTAGTCCATGACCCGGGCGACCGGCGGATCGGCCTGGGCGGCGACCTCGACGAGGTCGAGGTTCTTCGAGTACGCGTACTCGAGCGCCTCCTTCGTCGGCTTGATCCCGATCTGAGAGCCGCCCTCGTCGACGAGCCTGACCCGTGGCACGCGGATCGACTCGTTGATCCGATCCTGGTGGACGACGGGCCGCGTCCTGTCCTCGGGGCGACGCCGTGGTCTCAAAGGCTCTTCACCAAGCTCGCGCTGATCCTTTCGCCAGACAACAAAAACCGCTGCACGCAGCGGCAACCGTTCCTCGTCTTCCGACTCGGTTGAACCTCGACGCGACGACTGCCGACGAGGTGAGGGGCGGTGCCGTCCCTGCTTGCAGAGCGGGATCGTAGCAGCGAACCCGCCGAGACGGGTTCGCTCGGAGGAAGAAATCGAGGGTTCTGTAAGGGCGTGTTTGCGTTGGCCCGGCAGCGGTGTACCGTCGACGCCGTGACCAGGATCGTCCCACAGGGAGCACGACGCTGCGTCCGGGGCATGGTCACCGTTGCGATGATGGCCGTCGCGTTCGGGGCGTTCGCCGGCAAGGCCGCGACAAGTCAGCCGCTCGGAAACCTCGACGTGCGCGATGTGACGCTGGCGGTCGACGGCAGCGGGATGGCGCTCGTGTCCTACACGCGACGGGACGGCCAGAGGCGCAACGTCCTCGCCTGGGACGCGATCAACGCGCGGCAGCGCAGTGCGGAGGCGGCGCAGGTGCGCTTCAGGCTCGACTACTCGGGCGGCTGGGGCTCGCGGCGACGCGCGATCTGGAAGACCTTCCGGAACGGCTGCCAGCCCTACGACGGCCCGCCGCTCCCCTTCCTCGTCGCCGCCTGCAAGGCACCGGACGGCACCTACTGGGCGCTTCAGTCCTAGCAGCGGCGGCTGCCGATGCGCGGGGT
>VGCB01000268.1 GCA_016870235.1 Actinomycetota bacterium
GCGGTGGTCAGCCACCTCGGGCCCTGCGGGCCCGCCATCGCCTGCTCGCTCGCTTCACGAAGGAGCGGCGAGCCGGCGACGGAGCTCACCTCGGGGCGCTCGTACACCACGAGCGGGGACGCTACTGAGGAGGAGAGATGCTCTGGACCACCGATCCGTCGCTCCGCCAAGACCTGGCCCGACTCAGGGTCGAGGCGCTCCAGGCCGACTGGAGGCGGCCGCCGACCCGCCTTGTCGCCGGCGTCTCCCGCGTAGTGCTCCGTTCCCGGCGGCCGCGCGTCGCCGCGAAGGATCTGTGCGGCGCTTGTGCCGCCGGGCCGACGCTCGGTTGATCACGGCCGCAGGGCGAAGCCGATCACGGTCGCAGGCCGGCTCTGCGCCTGCCTCGATTTGACTTTCCGCCCAACCCTGCTACCGTATCTACACGGCGACTCCCGTCCGCACGGCTACGTGCGCGTGCCCTCCCAGGCTCTGTCGCAGGCGCGGCATAGATTGGCGCAGGCGTGCGTTATCCCTTGCAGACCGAGAATCGCACCCAGCAAGAGTTCGCGAGCCTGCTCGCGAAGGATAGCGTCGGGGACAGGCAGAACAACGATACCTGCACTCGGCAGCGCAACAACGAACACGGATAGTGAAGAGTAAGGAGCAGTTCTGGACACGTTGATGGACATCACACCGCTCGAGGCGTTCCTCGCGGACGCGGAGGAGCGCGGCCACATCGAGCAGGCAGAGCTCACGCAGTTCGTCGCGGACCACGAGCTCGATGAGGAGGGCCTGGAGGCACTGCGCGCGCAGCTCGTGGAGCGCGGCGTCGAGGTGCACGACGATGAGGAGGACGAGGCGGCCCAGCCCGCGCTCGACCTCGAGGCTGCGCCGAGCGGCACGACCGACTCGCTCGGGCTCTTCCTGGCCGAGATCGGACGGTACGAGCTGCTCACGGCAGCCGAAGAGGTCACGCTCGCCAAGCGCGTCGAGCGCGGCGACCTCGCGGCCAAGGAGCGGATGATCAACTCGAACCTCCGCCTCGTCGTTTCGATCGCGAAGCGGTACCGCGGCCACGGCGTCCCCTTCCTGGATCTGATCCAGGACGGCGTCATCGGCCTGAACCGCGCGGTCGAGAAGTTCGACTGGCGCAAGGGCTACAAGTTCTCGACGTACGCCACCTGGTGGATCCGTCAGGCCTGCCAGCGGTCGGTCGCCAACCAGTCGGCCACGATCCGCGTGCCGGTGCACGTGCAGGAGCGGCAACAGAAGCTCGGCCGTGCCCGCCAGCGGCTCGAGGTCACGCTCGGCCGCCAGCCGACGCTGGAGGAGCTCGTCGAGGCGACCGGCCTGCGCAAGCAACACGTCGAGGAGGCGCTCGAGGCCGTCGAGGCCTCGGTCTCGCTCAACCAGACCGTCGGCTCCGACGGCGACGGCGAGCTCGGCGACCTGTTCGCCGACCGCACGAGCACCGACCCGGCCGAGGAGGCCGCCGATCAGCTCCGGCGCGACCGCGTCCGCGAGGCGCTGTCGTCCCTGCCGGACGTCGAGCGGCGCATCCTCGAGCTGCGGTTCGGGTTCGAGGGCGAGGGTCGGACGCTCGAAGAGATCGGACGGGAGCTCGCGATCTCACGCGAGCGCGTCCGCCAGCTCGAGCGCTCCGCGATGACGCGCCTCGAAGCGCGTCTCGGCGACCTCGCCGACGCTGCTTAGCTAGCCAGGGGGGTCGCGCGTCTGGTGGGTGCAGGACCCACGTACCAGACGCGCGACCCCCCTGGATCCTGAAGCCGGGAACCTACGGTTCCCTGGGAGCCCTCCCTGACCATCGAGTCCTGCTCGGTGCCGGTGACTCCCGCGTCCCCTGACTCCCGCGTCTGGCTTCAGCCAGACGCGTACCGTCCCCCGCCCCGATCCGGGCTCAGGCGTTGCCGCCGCAGAGGATCGTTGCCACGCAGCGGCCGGCGAAGCGCTCGGCGTGCGACGCGATCGCCGCGATGCCGACAGCACCGGCCGGCTCGAGGACGACGCCGAGACCGACCTGACATCGGCGCATGGCCTCCACGATCGACTCCTCGTCGACGAGCACGACGTCGTCGACGATCCCCGCCATGTCCGCGACGGCCTCGGGAATCGGCACCCTGACCGCGATTCCGTCGGCGATCGTCGCCGCCGGCAGCTCGACGATCCGGCCGGAGCGCCACGACCGCTCCATCGCCGGCGCACCGGCCGCCTGCACGGCGATCACCTCGATCCCCGGGCGGACTGCCTTGACCCACCGAGCGATGCCGCCGAGCATGGCGCCGTTCCCGAGCGGCACGACGACCGCGTCGAGATCCCAACCACCCGCCAGGAGCTCGACGGCCATCGTCCCGGCGCCTTCGGAGATCGCCGGCTCGAGCCCGTCCTCGACCATCCAGCCGCCGTCCGCGGCCGCGTCGGCGCGCGCCGCGTCCTTCGCCGCGTCGAAGTCGTCGCCGGCGAGCCTGACATCGGCCCCGAGCCCGCGCATCGCGGCGACCTTCGCCATGTTCGCGTTGACGCTCGCATACACCACGAGCGGCATTCCGCGCGTGCGACATGCATACGCCATCGCCTGCCCGAAGTTGCCGGCGCTCGCGCACACGAGCCGCTGCGACCGGTCGACGCCGCGCACGAAGAAGTCCGCGCCCCGGCCCTTGAACGAACGGATCGGGTTCACGGTCTCGACCTTGACGACGAGCTCGCAACCGAGATCGACCGCATGCCGCTCGACCCGGTACTGCGGGGAGCCGAGGAAGACGGGATCGACCGTCCTCGCCGCCTCCTCGATCCGCGCGAGCGAGAGCCGATGTCCATCGCTCGTCACCCGAGGAAGCGTAGGCGCGAAGTAGGCTTGGCGCATGGAGGCGCGTCAACTCGGACGCCAGGGCCTCGAGGTGGCAGCGATCGGGCTCGGCTGCATGGGCATGAGCGAGTTCTACGGCGACGCCGATGACGCGCAGTCGATCACGACCATCCAGCGCGCGATCGACCTCGGGGTCGACCTGATCGACACCGCCGACATCTACGGGCCCTTCACCAACGAGGAACTCGTCGGCAAGGCGCTCAAGGGCCGGCGCGACCGCGTCGTCCTCGCGACGAAGTTCGGCAACGTCCGCCGACCCGACGGCTCGTTCGTCGGCATCGACGGCCGGCCCACCTATGTCCGCGAGGCATGCGACGCGTCGCTCCGCCGCCTCGGGGTCGACCACGTCGACCTCTACTACCAGCATCGCGTCGACCCGACGGTGCCGATCGAGGACACGGTCGGCGCCATGAGCGAGCTCGTCGACGCCGGCAAGGTGCGCTTCCTCGGGCTCTCCGAGGCGGGTCTCGAGACGATCCGCCGCGCCCACGCGGTCCACCCGATCAGCGCGCTCCAGAACGAGCTCTCCCTGTGGACGCGCGAGCACGAAGAGGAGGCGCTGCCGCTCTGCCGGGAGCTCGGGATCGGCTTCGTCGCCTACTCGCCGCTCGGGCGCGGCTTCCTGACGGGGCGCTGGCGGAGCCGGGACGACTACGACCCGAGCGATACACGGACCGCACGCTTCCCGCGGCTGTCGGAGGAGCACTTCGACGGCAACCTCGCGATCGCCGAGCGGGTCTTCGAGCTGGCACGTGAGAAGGAATGCAGCCCCGGGCAACTCGCGCTCGCCTGGGTGCTCTCGCAAGGGCCCGACATCGTGCCGATCCCCGGAACCAAGCGCGTCTCGTACCTCGAGGAGAACCTCGGCGCAGCGCAGATCGTCCTCTCCCCCGACGATCTCGCCCGGCTCGACGAGATCGCGCCGCTCGGGGCGTTCACCGGCGACCGCTACCCCGCCGCGAACATGGCGACCGTCGGGGTCGAGGCGCCGTCGCAGCGCGTATGAGCGGGAGCGGCCGTCTCGCCGGCAAGCGCGCGCTCGTCACGGGCGGAGCGTCGGGCATCGGCGCCGCAATCGTCGAGCGCTTCCGCGGTGAGGGAGCGGCGGTGTTCGTCGCCGATCTCGCGGGCGGAGACGCCGTCTGCGACGTCCGCTCGAGAGAGAGCGTGGAGGCGGCGATTGCGGCCGCGGCGGGCCGCCTCGGCGGTCTCGACACGCTCGTGCTGAACGCGGGTAGGCCGGTCGTCGGCACCGTCGACGGCCTCGACGAGGCGGAGTGGGACGATGGCATCGCCACGAACCTGACGTCGCTCTACCTCTGCTCGAAGGCAGCCTGGCCGCACCTCGCCGCCGCCGGCGGGTCGATCTCGATCACGGCCTCCGTCGTCGGGATCTGGGGCTCTCCGAACCAGGCGGCGTACTGCGCCTCGAAGGCGGCGGCGATCATGCTCGCGAAGTGCATGGCGCTCGACGGCGCGAAGCTCGGGATCCGGGTCAACTGCGTCGGCCCCGGGTTCGTGGAGACGCCGATGCTCGAGCGCTTCCTCGCCGAGCAGGACGACCCCGAGGCCGTGCGGGCGGGCGCGATCGGCCTCCATCCGCTCGGCCGGCTCGGGCGCCCGCGCGATGTCGCCGACGCGTTCGTCTACCTCGCCTCCGACGAAGCGGCCTGGGTGACCGGGACCACCCTCTCGGTCGACGGCGGCCTCACGGCAGGGATTTGGGGCGGCTGACGACGTGGCGGCGCCGTCCGACCGATGGCGGACGCGGAGCCCATGTTGTCCGCGGTGCGCCCGATCCGGAGGCTGCGGCGACAGGACGGGAGGCCGTCTGGCTGAGCCTGGATCCACCGATTGGCGTGATCGCGGGTCGCCTGCCAGGGTCGTCAGGACGTGCGCGGGACAGGTCGGGAATGCTTCTGCCTTGTCGATCCTGTCCCGCGCG
>VGCB01000269.1 GCA_016870235.1 Actinomycetota bacterium
CACGGCCGGCGATACGACGGGCGACGGCCTCCCGGATGTTCCCGACCTCCAGCCCTCGGCTCCCTCCTCGGTTCCCGACACGAGGTACGGCGGCGTCGTCGGGATCGCCATGCAGTACCTCGGTGTGCCCTACGTCTGGGGTGGGATGAGCCCCTCGGGCTTCGACTGCTCCGGCCTGGTCGCATACGTCTACGCGCAGGTTGGCGTCTCACTCCCGCACTACGCCGCGTCGCAGTACAACTACGGCACGCCCGTCTCGCGCGACCAGCTTCAACCAGGCGACCTTGTCTTCTTCGACGGCCTCGGTCACAACGGCATGTACGTCGGCGGCGGCGACTTCATCCACGCGCCCCACTCCGGCGACGTCGTCAAGATCTCGAGCCTGTACCAGGACTGGTATGCGTCGAAGTGGGTCGGCGCCCGCCGCATCACCTAGTGCGGCCTCTCACAACGTTCGACGCGTCCGGGGGCCGAGACGCTCAGCGCGAGCGATTGAACGTCTCCGAGATGCCGCCGGAGAGCGGGATCTGGATCCGGAGCCTGCTGCTGGTGCACGGGTAGGCGACGGAGCCGCCGGACGGGATCTTGCGCGTCTCAGCCGGCGTGCCGGGAACGGTCGCGGTCGCGCCGTCCGTCGTGCCGGTCGGCTTGCTCATCTCGCTCGTGCTCGTCCCGCCCAGGAGCACGATCGTCAGCCTCGGCGTACAGCCGGTCGACGGTCTCCGCGAAGTGCTCGATGCAGATGCGCCGACGGAGCTTGAGCGTCGGCGTCACCTCGTCGCTCGCCATCTCGAAGTCCCGGGGCAGGATCGCGAAGCGCTTGATCTGCTCGAATCGGGAGAGGTGCCTGTTGACCTCGTCGACGGCGTCCTGGACGAGCCCCCGGACGTCCGGGTGCTTCGCGAGCGCGGCGAGGTCGTCGCCGAGGCCCCGCTCCTTCGCCCAGGGCACGATCTCGGCCGGATCGAGCGTGACGAGGGCGACGGCGTAGGGTCGCCGGTCGCCCACGACGAGGGCCTGTGACACGTACCGGCAGAGCTTGAGCTCGTTCTCGATGTTCTGCGGCGCGATGTTCTTGCCGCCGGCAGTGATGATGATGTCCTTCTTGCGGTCGGTGATCGTGACGAACCCGTCGGCGTCGATCGAGGCGACGTCGCCGGTCATCACCCAGCCGTCGTCGCGCAGCACGGCCGCCGTCCCCTCGGGATCGTCGAAGTAGCCGGCGAAGACGATCTCGCCGCGCACGAGGAGCTCGCCGTCGTCCGCGAGCGCGACCTCGACGCCCGGCAGGGGTTGCCCGACGGAGCCGTAGCGAACCGCGCCGGGGCGGTTGACCGTCGCCGCGCTCGTCGCCTCCGTCAGCCCGTACCCCTCGTAGATCGGGATGTCGAGGGCGTCGAAGAAGCGTCCGATCTCGGGCGCGAGCGGCGCCCCTCCGGAGATCGGGAGCCGAAGCCGGCCGCCGAGGCGGGCCTTCACCTTGGCGTAGACGAGCCTGCTCGCGACCGCGTGGCGGGCCCGGAGACCGACCGGCAGCGTGGCGCCTCGCGCGCGGTGGCTCGACGCCTTGCGGCCGATCTCGAGCGCCCAGCGGATCAGGCGCGCCCTGGCGCCCGTTGCGTCGGCGAACGCCGACTCGACGAGGCCGTGGATCTTCTCGTAGACCCGGGGGACGCTCGGGAAGATGGTCGGCCGCACCGCCGTCAGCGCCTCGGCGACCCGGTACGGGTCCGGCTCGAGGGCGAGCGCGGCACCGCACATAGGCCCGGACGAGAGCATCAGCCGTCCGAAGTTGTGGGCGAAGGGGAGGTAGACGAGGAGGGTCTCCCGCCCGTGCTCGACCTCGAACTCCCGGGTCGCGAGGATTGACTCCGCCATCGCGAAGTAGTTGCGATGGCGGATCATGCAGCCCTTCGAGCGCCCGGTCGTGCCGGACGTGTAGATGAGCGTGTAGAGGTCGTCGTCCGCGAGGTCGTGGGTCGCCTCGTCGACCGCATTCGGGTGCTCGGCGGCGTGCGCGTCGCCCTCCGACTCGAGTGCGGCGAGATCGGCGAACCGGATGACGTCGCGCACGAGCGGGAGACGTTCGCGCAGGCGGTCGACCTTCGCCGCCTGGGCGTCGTCCTCGCAGATCACGAGGACGCTGCGGGAGTGGGAGACGACGTGGTGGACGTCGTCGTCGGAGCTCGTCGGGTACACCGGCGCGCTGACGGCGCCGATCTGCGCCAGGGCGTAGTCGACGAGCGCCCACTCGAGCGTCGTCCGGCCGATGATCGCGACGGCCTCGCCCTTACCGACGCCCCGCGCCATCAGCCCGTGGGCGATCCGCTCCGAGCGGATCGCGGCGGCCCGGTACGACACCGGCGACCAGGCATCTCCCTCACGGACGAGAAAGGCGGGCGCGTCGCCGTACCGGTGGACGGCGTCCCGCCAGAGATGCGCGATCGTTCGAGCAGGCGCCACGTCCGGATGCTATCCCGACCGGCCGGCGACGGCAGGGAAGTCTCCGGGGAAGACGAATCCACCAGGTCCAATACACTTGGAGAAGGCATGCGCGTCAGCTGGAACGGCTTCCTCAGCTTCGGCCTCGTCAGCATCCCCGTCGGGCTCGCTCCGGCGACGAAGCCTGCTGCCCGTCAGGCGGACGTCTCGTTCCGGCTCCTCCATCGCGAGTGCATGACGCCGATCAAGCAGAAGCGCTGGTGCCCGACCCACGATCGAGAGGTGTCGGGGGACGAGCTCGTCAAGGGGTGGGAGTTCGCCAAGGGCCAGTTCGTGGTCGTCGAGGAGGCCGAGCTCGAGGCGCTCGAGCAGGTGGACGACTCGCGCGCGATCGACATCTCGGCCTTCGTCCCGCTCGGTGACGTCGACGCGGCCTGGCTCGACCGGACGTACTTCCTCGTCCCCGGCTCGGCTCCCGCGCAGCGGCGGCCGTACAAGCTCCTCGTCGAGGCGATGCGAGAGGCGGGCGTGGGCGCGCTCGGCCGTTTCGTCCGTTCCGGGCGCGAGTCGCTGTGTCTCGTTCGAGCACGCGGCGAGGCGCTCGTCCTCGAGACCCTGTATCTCGCCGAGGACGTCTACTCGCAGGCTGAGATCGACGAGGCGATGGAGGCGACCGAGCTGCGTGAGCAGGAGCTGTCGCTCGCCCGTCAGCTCGTCGAGGGGCTGAGGGCGCCGTTCGACCCCGCGGCCCTGACGAGCGGGTACCGCCGTGACCTGCGTGAGCTGCTCGAGGCCAAGCTCCGCGGCGAGGAGATCGTGGCGCCGGAGCCTAAGGAGGAGGTCGCTACGGTGATCGATCTCATGGAGGCGCTTCGGGCCAGTGTCGCCGCGGCGAAGGTGACGGCGGAGGCCGGCGCCGACGGGGCGGAGACGGCGGCACCCAAGGCTCGCAGCCGGAAGCGGGCCTCGCGCGCGTCCTAGCAGCACGTCGGCGGCGCTCTCTGTCTGGGGCGTGGCCGCAGTTTGCAGGCCTTCTCGCGCGCTGCCGGGCTCGAGACCCGGCCGGAACGACCTCGAGCGGCCGGAGCCGCCCGAGGGAGACCTGGTAGAGCGGGGCTCTGCGCTAGGCGGCGCGTGGCCCTGAGGTCGCGAGTGCCTGCACCTGAGCCTGGAACAGCGTCTTGTCGATCTTGCCGTGGTAGATCGGGACGCCCTCCTCGATGCAGATCCGGATGATCTCCTCGCGGTTCATCCCGATCTCCTTCGAGAGCTCCTCGGGCGTCAGATGGTTCGCCATTCCGCCTGCCTCCTTAGAGCATCAAAAAAGCCCGCCGGCGCAAGTGGGCGCTCGGTCGGGCTGAACTCGACGCTCGGTTGTAGCTGGCCGGGGTCAACGGGCCGGCCTCCCGCGATCGTTCATGATGAGGACAGCATAGTCGGGTCGGCAGACGGTGGGCAATACCCCGACCGGGGACAATCTCTACGCAACATGCCGACCGTGCTTCCCCTTCTCGGTGGAGACGTGCCGGCCCGCCTCAGACGGGATTCTCGACCTCGACGAACAGCCACTCGAGGTGGAACGTCGTCGCCAGGTGCTCTGTCAGCGCCTGCACGCCGAGCCGCTCGGTCGCGTGATGGCCGGCGGCGAGAAGGTGGATCCCGAGCTCCCGCGCGGTCGCCGCGTTCGGCTCCGCCGGCTCTCCCGTGAGCAGGGCGTCGAAGCCCTCGTGCCCGGCGCGAATCAGCTCGTAGCCGCCCGCGCCGCTGCAGATCGCGAGTCGCGAGATCGTGTCCGGGCCGCCCGGGAGGTGGAGCGGTACCCGACCGGTGACCGCCTCCACCCGCTGCACGAGGTCGGCGATCGCGAGCGCCGGGAGGGATGCGGCGATGCCGACGCCGGCGAAGGGGCCGTCCGCCGTGGCGCCGACCCGCTCGGCCAGTCGGGCGTTGTTGCCGAGCGTCGGGTGCGCGTCGAGCGCGAGGTGGTAGGCGACGAGCGAGCACTCGGCGTCGAAGAGCGTCTGCAGCCGGCGGCGAAGCCGCGCGTCGACGACCAGCGGCTCGTTCCGCCAGAAGAGCCCGTGATGGACGAGGACGAGATCGGCACCGGCCGCAACCGCCTGCTCGAGCGTGTCCAGGTTCGCGGAGACGCCGCAGGCGATCTTCCCGACCTCGGGGCGTCCGACGACCTGGAGGCCCGGGGGCGCGAACTCCGGCCACTTGGCCACGTCGAGGAGAGCATCGGCGTGGGCGACGATCTCGTCTCGCAGTGCCACCAGACGATCGTACACGACCCGTCGTCTCGGGCCGACCTCATCCCTTCGGCATCAGGAACTCGACCGTGTTGGCGACGACCTCGATCGCGG
>VGCB01000270.1 GCA_016870235.1 Actinomycetota bacterium
GCGATGCGCTCCGCGGCGGCGGCGATCGGGGAGTCGTCCTCGCACGCGGGCGCCGGCGCCCGGGCGGCAGAGTCGGGAGACGGCCCGGCGACCTCGCGCGGGGCGCTGTTGCCGGCGAGATCGACCGGCCACGCCCGGAAGGCGTAGGTGCGGCCGTAGCGAAGCCAGGGGAGGCTCAGCGGCTCGACGCGCGTCGTCGACGCGACCGGGTTGACCGGATCGGGATCGGGGTCGGGCGCGTCGAGCACCATCTCCTCGCCCTCGACGTGGACGATCACCTCCCCCGGCCGCGGCGTCGCGAGCGACCAGCCTTCCCAGCCCGCCAGCACCTCGTGGGCGTTGTACGGCGCGCCCTCGACGCCGCCGTCCGGCCCGTCCGCGCGCGTGAGCGCTGCGCCCTGCAGGAAGCCCGTGTCGGGCGCGTCGGCGATTACCGCTCCGGCGCCCTCGATCTCGACGTCGAGCCGGCGGCGGTGGAGCGAGTGTCAGCGGTTCGAGACGTCGTCCCACACCTCGAGCCGGAGGCCACGGGTGACGTCCTCGAGGTTGAGCGGTGGGGCCGTGCCGTTCACGATTGCGGCGTCCTTCGCCCCGGCGCTGACGAGCCGCGCCTGCAACGCGGCGGCGCGGTCCGTGCGCGCGAACGCGAAGCCGGTGGCGCGAAGCGCGTGCGGGGCCGAGCTGATCCGGTCGCCGTTCGTCTCCGTCGCGAGCATCCGCGGCACCGACCGGACGTACTGCTCCATCTTCAGGGCCGACGCATCCGGGTCGAGGTCGAGCACGCGGAAGAGATCCTCGTCCCCGAGCCGGAGCAGCGGCCCCTCGTAGTCGCCCGTGGCGGAGACCGCGAAGAACGCACGACCGGTCGTCTCGCACGCGGTGAAGGGCTGTGCGGCGACCGTGTCCTCGAGGCCGGGGACGAGGACGACTCCCTGGATCGCGACCACGTCGGCGAGCAGCTCGGGCTCGTCGACGCGCAGATCGACCACGAGCCCGAGCTGGCGGAGAAGCGGGGAGAGGTCGCCGAGCATCGACGCGCGCTCGTGGAAGTCGGGCGTGGGCCGCGAGAGGGGATCGCCCGTCGCCCCCTCGACCGGCTTCTCGCGATACGGCTTCTGCTCCTCCGGGCGCTGGTAGTAGCGGCGCGCCCGGTGGACGTCGGCGGTGAGCAGGAAGAGCGGGATCTCGGCCTCGCTGTCGGACGGCTCGATCCCCTCGCCGACGATGCCTCCGCCCGAGATCTTGTCGAGCTGCTCCGTGGCGCGGCGGTCGAGGTCGATGAACTCGTCGAACAGGTCCTCGACGCGGAGGCGCCGTGACCACTGGCCGAGGCCGATCGCGTTCATCGTGGGCGTCACGAGGGCATTGCTCGGACAGTGGGGGAGGAGACCGGGGAGGAGAAGAGGCTGATCGCGTGCACGAGCAGCGCGTGCTGCTGCATGCGGTGGGCGGGGAAGCTCCGCCAGGGCACCGCCGTCAGCTCGGGCGTCCGCCACGGTCGCACGGGCAGATCGGCGGGGAAGACCTGGGGCCAGATCGCCGGGCGGAGCGCCGCCAGCGCCGGCGTCACGGGGATCGCGAGCGTCGTCCCCCCGCCGGTGCGCCCGACGAGGCCGATCTTGGCGGCGGCGAGGCGCTTCGTCCAGTCGGCCACGTTCGGGAAGTCGCCCACGACCCCCTCGCCGCGGTCGGGCGTCAGCCGGTGGGTGACGAAGAGCGAGACGTGCACCTCCTCCGCCGGGTCGGCGCTGCGGGGGAGGGCGGTGACGAGGAACGACTCGACTGCCATCTATGCCTCCGCGAAGGCCGAGAGGTAGGTGGACCAGGCGTCGGGGATGGTGGTGACCGGAGTGCCGTCCTCGGCGACCCCGAGGATCTGCGCGAACGTCGGGTCGCCGTTCGAGCCGGCGAGGCGCCGCTCACAGCTGACCTCGACCGAGAACGACAGGAACAGGATCTCGACCTCGATCGAGATCGAGGCCCGGCCGACGAGCTTGCCGGTGTCGAACTCGTACGTGAGGGACAGCTCGAGCGTGATCGAGGCGGAGATCAGCCCGAGGACGTCGACCTCGCCGCGGATCCGGAAGTAGCCGGTGAGCGACCCCTCCTCGCCCTCGAGTCGCAGGTAGACGCCGACCGAGACCGACACCGAGCCCGAGGCGACGACGAGGTCGATCGAAAGGCTCGCCGCTGCCTCCAGCGACGCCTCGAGCAGGACGAGGCCCTTCGGCGAGAGCCGGAGCCCGACGAATCCCCCTCCGCCGATGCACATGACGGTGAGCCGGAACGGCTTCTCCCGGGTGCAGAAGTAGAAGCCGACCGTGACCGCCTCGCCGAGGAACGGCACGCGGACGGCGGCGTCGAGGCTGATGTTCTCGAGGCTGAAGACGCCGACCGCGACGCTCGGGAGCGCGAGATCGAAGCCGGCGGTGACGCCTTCGGTGGAGACGTCGACGTACGGCGGGTCGGAGAAGCCGTCAAACGGGACGAGCTCCTTCAGCGTCTCGATCAAGCCGAGGACCCCTTGCCACTCCATCCCCGTGAAGACGACGTCGATCTCCGGCTTCCGCCCGGACGAGGCGCGGAACGCGATCCGGTCGAACCCCATCTTCAGGAGCGATGCGCTCGGGAAGAGGTTGAGCCCGAAGTCGGAGAGCTCGGTCAGGGCGTCGAAGCCGATCCCGTCCTTCCCCGAGGCCCGCGCCTCGACCGAGAGGACGAACCCGTCCTTCTTGACGAAGAAGAGCGCGTCCTCCTCGGTCGTCGCGTCCGCCGGGAAGTTCGTCAGCTCCGGCCGCCACTCGAAGCGCGCGCGGACAGTCTGCTCCGCGGGGTCGAAGCCGTTGACGAAGTCGGCGATCGCCTCGACCGTGTTCACGATCTCGGCCGCGTCGAGAAGCGGCGAGAGGGAGTTGATGAGCCGCTCCAGCTCGGCCTTGACCGCGGCCGGCAGCGGGCACTCGCGAATCGTCGTCTCCAGCTGCCTGACGAGGCCGCCGATCGCGTCGAGCACGTCGGAGACGGCCGCGACCACGTCTGGGAGGTCGCTCGGGTCGTCGAGCGCCATCAGCCCGTCGATGGCGTCCTCGAGCTGCTGCACGTTGTCGGAGAAGTCGCCGCGGATCGCGTCGATCTTCGCCCGCGCCTGCTCTGCCTGGTCGCGAAGCGCCGTCGTCGCCGCGCTCGCGGCGTCGTCGACGAGGCGCTCGACCGCGCGGACGATCGCGCCCTCGAGGTCGTCGAGATCGGCGAGCAGTGCGGAGATCTTGTCGAAGGCGTCGGTGACGAACGCGGGTGCCTTGTCGAGGCCTGCGAGCGCGAGGATGTCGGTGAGCTCGAAGAGGCCGAAGAGCTTCGGAGCACCCCGGCGAGGAACTGGGTCGGGTCGAACGCCTCCGCCGGGCTCGGCGGGTTGACGACCGAGTCGATGTCGCCCACGATCCCGATCGCGCGCGAGAGGCCGCGCACGGGGAGGTCGGGCTGCACGAAGCCGCCGGACTTGCCGGTGCCGCCGCCGAACCCGATCGTCGCCATCGTCTTCAGCTCGAGCAGCACCTGCGGGTCGGCGTTCGGCCCACCGAAGCCGTTGCTCAGGTACGCCGGCGCGTAGTGGACCGTGACCGGGGGCTGGCCGGTGCGAGGTGCCGCATCGACGGGACGACGACGTCGGACTCGACGAGACGCGGGGTCGAGGTCGACTTGGCCGGCGTGCCCGTGAAGCGCAGCGCGATCGTCTCGAACGCGGTGTCGCCGGGCTTGGTGCTCGCTGCCATCGCGACGCTCTGCCCGTCCGCGCCGATCGGCCGCTCGGGATCGGTCTCGTACGCCGTCACGACCTGCGGCCGGCTCGCCGCGGGCAGGGCCTCCGCCACCGCCAGCAGCGGCGCCGGCAGCACCACGCGCTTGCCCTCGTGATCGAGGCAGTCGAGGACGAAGCGGAACTTGACGCCGCCGATCGTCGGCCAGAACGCCTGCTTACCGAGGTCGGGGACGGATCCGGCGGGCTCGGGCGGCTCGGTCAGCGGGAGCGCGTAATCGAGGTTCGGCGTCACGAGCGGGCGGATCCGGACCTGGATGAACGGCAGCTCGAGGCTGGAGAAGGTCTTCACCGGCTCGGCGATCGTGATGAACATCCGCTGGTAGAGCCGCGCCTGCGGGTCGGTCGACTTCTTGATCTTCCGCTCGGTGATCGTGACGAGGCTGCAGCGGTGACCGAAGGGGAAGAGGTAGTACGGCTCGACCACCCGCACGTACTGGTCGCGGCCACCGGTCGCCTCGTGATCCCAGGCGACGAGCGCCGAGTCGTTCCAGCGTCCGTGGAGCTCGAGCCACGATCCGAGCGCGGTCAGGTAGAGCCGCTCCGCCTCGACCGGCTGCGGTGGTGCGTTCAGCGGGTCGGCGGTCAACCGGACGATGTCCTTGCGGTTCTGCGCCGTCAACGACGTGAGCGGGATCCCGATCGGCCCGGGGAGCTCCTCGTCGCGGGCCCAGATCGCGCGCACGGCCTTCTGCGGGTCGGAGGTCTCGTCGATCGTCACCTCGCCGTCCGCGGCGACCCGGCGGACGCCGAGCCGGCTGTGCCAGAGCTCGACGCGCTCGGGGTCGTCGATCCGGGCGGGGTCCGGCGGCACGGCTCGAGGCAGGGTGGCGTGCGCGAAGCCGCCGAGCGTGCTCGGGGAGAGGATCAGGCGGAACGGCGCCTCGATCGCCGTCTCCTCCGGGCGCGGGGCGCGCGGCCGCTGGCGGCGCGGCCGGAC
>VGCB01000271.1 GCA_016870235.1 Actinomycetota bacterium
CCTCGCGCGCCCGCTGCCGCGCCATCAGCTCGCGCGAGGGGGCGACGCCCATCACGCCGGCGTGGACGACAGGGGGCACGGCCACCCCGGGCAGCTCGGGCGAGCGCGCCTTGCCGTCCTCGACCGACCAGCGCACGAGGAACGGGTCGGGGAAGAGATCGGCGAGGAAGCCGAAGCCCGGGATCACGGCGCTCGTGCCCCAGTCGGCCGTCTCGTAGCCGAGGATCTCCACGGCGAGGAGGTCTCCCGGCTCTGCGCCCTCGACGTGGATCGGGCCCGTCAGCGGGTGGCCGGCACCGAGGCTCAGGCGGGCGCAGTCCTCGTGCGTGCTGTCGGGCCCGAGCTGCGCGTCGAGCCCGTCGCGCGTCTCGAGCGTGACCGTGTCGCCCGGCCGGACCCGCGCCACGGGCAGGAGGTCGGGATGCCAGCGGTTGTGGCCGTTCTCCGGCCCGACTCTCACAGGAGCTCCTTCACGCGCGCGGCGGTCTCCGTGGCGAGGCCGATCTCCGCGTCGGTCCAGGCGCGCGACGCGCCGAGCTGGTGCAGGGAGATGATCGCGCGCACTTCGCCGTCCACGACGATCGGGGTCACGATCTGCGCGGCCATCCCGCCGTAGACCTCGAGCATCCGCTGGTAGGCCGGGTCGTCGAACGCGGCGCGGGAGTCGTCCTGGACGACCTGGTTGCCCTTCATGATCTCGAGCACGACCGGCTGCGTCGGCAGATGCACCGTGCGCTCGTCGCGAAGCGACGCGACGCCGGGTGCGAGGGCCTCCTCCACGACCGCGAACGGATAGTCACCGGGGAGGTCGCGTCGCAGTGTGACCCGGCTCGCGCCGGTCTCCGCGAGCAGCCACTCGAGGAGCGCCTGAGCGCGCGGGTCGGGCATGGCGGTGGTCACCGGTCCAGTATCGGGGGTCGCAGATCCGTACGCAAACGGGGTCGTGGCCACGGGCCGGCGCGGGGGAAGGCCTTGTGTTGAATCAACACAAGGCTTTGGCCACGGGCCGGCGTGGGGGAAGGCCTTGTGTTGAATCAACACAAGGCTTTGGCCACGGGCCGGCGTGGGGGAAGGCCTTGTGTTGTATCAACACAAGGCTTTGGCCACGGGCCGGCGTGGGGGAAGGCCTTGTGTTGTATCAACACAAGGCTTTGGCCACGGGCCGGCGTGGGGGAAGGCCTTGTGTTGTATCAACACAAGGCTCCCGCTCCTCGGGGCCCACTCCGCGGTGGTCGTCCCTGCACGATTCCGGAACAGTCTCGTGACACATGTCCTGGCAGGCTGGACGCATGCGCTTCGCCGCCAGGGTCGACGGTCACCTCGAGCAGGAGCTTCGCCGAATGCCTGTCGACGGATCGTTCGCGGAGATCACGCGCGAGCTCGGCCGTCGGGCGGAGGCGTTGGGTCTCAACCGTCCCGGATACCATGCGGTCCGTCTGCACGTTGCGCGAGAGCGGGTGCGGCGAGCCGAACGGGATGCCGCGCTCGAGGTGGCGGCCACCGTCGCGCTGACGCGGATCATCGCGCTCGAGCCGGCCGCGATCGCCCGCGCCTACGACGAGGCGGTGGAGCGGCGGCTCCGGGTTCGAGGTGCGTCTGTGTCGAATCGACACGGGCGGTCCCCCGGCGGCTCTATGCTCGTCGCGATGACATGCGTGGCACTCATCGGTATCGGCACGATGGGGCTCCCCATGGGGAGGAACCTGCGCGCGGCCGGGCACGAGGTGATCGGGTTCGACGTCGACCCCGGCCGGGCCGCGCTGCTCGGCGTCCCGTGCGCGGACTCGGCGGCACGTGCGGCAGCGGCGGCGGAGATGACGATCCTCTCGCTCCCTTCGGTCGCGATCGTCGAGCAGGTTGGCCTCGACCTCGCCGGGAGCGCCGCTCGCGGGTCGCTCGTCGTCGACATGTCGACGAGCCCCCCGGCCCTCGCCCGTCGCCTCGCCTCCGCGTTCGAGGCGGCCGGCGCGCACGTCCTCGATGCGCCCGTCTCCGGAGGCCCGCGGGGGGCTGAGGACGCGACGCTCACGATCATGGTCGGAGGCGAGGCCGCGGCGTTCGAGCGGGCGCTTCCCGTGTTCGAGGCGCTCGGCCGGCTCGTCGTCCATGTCGGCGCACACGGAGCCGGCCAGGCGGCGAAGCTCTGCAACAACCTCGTCGCCGGCGTCACCATGGTGGCGGTCTCCGAGACGTGCGCGGTCGCGCGGCGCGAGGGCATCGAGCCGTCGCTCCTCTACGAGATCCTCACCGCCTCGACGGGCGACTCGCGCGTCCTCCGCACCCGCTACCCGCTGCCCGGCGCCGACGATCGACATCCGTCGAACAGGGACTTCGAGCCGATGTTCGCCGTCGACCTGATCGAGAAGGACCTCGAGCTGGCGATCGGTCTCGCGCACGAGCACGGCGTCGAGCCGGACGTCGCGCTCCAGGCGCTCGCCGCCTACCGCCGCGCCCAGCAGGCGGGCCTCGGCGCGCTCGACTACTCGGCAGTCTTCCGCGCGATCGACGGCTCCTGACCCCCGAGTCCGCCGCTCGGAATCTGTTAGAACCTCCTGCTGTACCCGTTTCCGCAAGCACCGAACCCGAGGAGGACGCGATGGCGGATCCCGAGCTCGTACCGGAGGCGCTGTTCGAGAAGGACGGCCTCAAGGTCTCGAAGAGCCCGTGGGGGCCCGACGACGAGATCGGGCGGCTCAACTGGGTGACGCCCGAGTCGACGGCAGCCGTCCTCGACCATCTCGACGGGCGCAAGGTCTTCGATCTCAACGTCGAGTACTTCATCGGGATGCCGTCGTGGGTCGCGGCCGGCGATCCCGCCTACGGAATCTGGATGACGCATACGCCGCAGGGGTCGATCAACGACAACCTCTCGGGCGTCGGGAGCCACGTGCACGAGAAGTACACGTACTGCGGCGACTCGATCCACATGTACACCCACTGCGGGACGCACATCGACACGCTGAACCATCTCGGGTTCCACGGGAAGTTCTGGAACGGCTGGACGGCCGACAAGGATCTCGGCAGCCGCATCTGGAACAAGGGCGGGCTCGAGAAGTACCCGCCGATCATCGCGCGCGGCGTCCTTCTCGACGTGGCCGGGATGCACGGGGTCGACAGGCTCGAGAAGGGCTACGCGATAACTGTCAAGGACATCCAGGACACGATCTCCAAGCAGGGCATCTCGATCGAGAAAGGCGGCGTCGTCCTCATCCGCACCGGGCAGATGCAGGTGTGGCCGGACTTCGAGGGGTACCTCGTCGGCTCGCCCGGCCTCGGGCTCGCCGCGTGCAAGTGGCTCTGCGAGGAGGCCGGCGCCATGTGCATCGCCGGCGACACGATCGGCCTCGAGGTGATGCCTTTCGAGGAGAAGGACGTCTTCCTCCCGGTCCACGCGTACATGTTCACGACCGCCGGGGCGCAGATCATCGAGGTCTGCGACATGGAGGAGATCGCGGCCGAGAAGCAGTACGAGTTCGCGTTCATGGGCACGCCGCTCAAGCTCCGCGGCGCGACGGGGGCGCCGATGCCCTCGTACGCGATCCCGCTCCGCTCGTAGGCGCGCTCGGGGCCGGATCGTGCATCCTGCAGCGCCGCACGATCCGGCCCCCGTTCCGCACGCCGAGCTCGAGCGGCTGGCGGGCGAGCTCGGCCTCGACGTCGTGGGCGCCACTCCCGCCGTGCCCTACGAGGAGACCGAGCGGCACATCGTCGAGCGACGGGAGCGCGGGCTCTTCCGCGACATGCGCTTCACGATGGCCCGCCCGGAGGTCTCCTGTCATCCGGAGCGGCTGCTCGAGGGCGCTTGCACCGTGGTCGCCGCCGCGCTCTGCTACTACGTGCCTGCCGGAGAGGCCGGCCCGGCGGACGCGACGCTCCCGCGGTACACGTGGCGCGACCACTACGCCGATCTGCGTGCGAAGCTCGACGCGCTCGGCCGCGCGCTCGGAGGCGCCTACCGCGTCCTCGTCGACGCCAACCAGCACGTCGATCGCGAGGGCGCGCGGCGAGCCGGCCTCGGCTTCTACGGGAAGAACACGATGCTGATCACGAGGACGTACGGCTCCTGGGTCGTTCTCGGCGCGCTCGTCACCGACGTCGAGATCGAGCCGGCGCCGCCGCTCGACCTCGACTGCGGCAGCTGCCGGATCTGCATCGACGCCTGTCCGACCGGGGCGCTCGACGAGCCGGGCGTTCTCGACGCGGGCAGGTGCCTCTCGTACTGGTCGCAGGCGCCGCACCCGATGCCCGAGCCCTTCCGCGCCGAGATGGGCCCGGCCGTCTACGGCTGCGACATCTGCCAGGACGTCTGTCCCTGGAACCGCGGGATCGAGAAGCGCCGCGCCGACGTCCCGTTGCCCGAGGACGCGGAGCCGACCGTCTCCCTGCGCGAGTGGCTCGACCCGACCGTGCCGGTGCGCTCGCGCTTCGATCGCCTGTACGTTCCCGGAAACGACGAGCGGTGGCTGCGCCGGAACGCGCTCGTCGCGTTCGGCAACGGCGCCGGGGGCGAGGAGACGGACCTGCTGGAGGCATGGGAGACGGGGGAGGACGCAATGCTGGCGGAGACGGCCCGCTGGGCGCGCGCCCGCCGCGAGGGGCGCGTGTGACCGATCCCGCGCGGATGGCGGTGCTCGTCCACGAGCTCCGGAGCCCCGTGGCCGCGCTCGGCGCGATCGCGGAGGCGGCCCGGAGCGCGCCGCCCGACGCGGAGCGCTACCGGCGGCTCGTCGAGCTCGCGGCCGCCGCGGTCCG
>VGCB01000272.1 GCA_016870235.1 Actinomycetota bacterium
TCGAGCGACGGCAGGCCGGCCGTCGCCGACGTCGCGATGAGCGCCGTGACCTGGGGCGACGTGATGGCGGGCCGCCGCCGGCCCGAGGAGGTCGTGCCCTTCGGCGGCGAGCAAGCCCACAAGGCGTTCGCGCTCGCAGTCGGGCTCGAGCTCCTCGTCGCGGCACTCGCCGGCGAGGATCACGGCCTCGTCGTGCTCGCCGCGCCACCCGGTCACGATCCCGTGCCGTCGTTTCGCGCGCTCGCCGAGGGGATCCGGCTCCCCGGCGACGCCTGAGCCTGGATCCACCGATTGGCGTGATCGCTCGATCATTCGACTGCGCGCGCCTGCCTGGCGAGCCTGGCAGGATGCACCGCCCGCGCCGATCGGTGGATCCAGGCTGAGCCCGCGTCAGGGAGCCGGGAACCGCGGATCGTCGCGGATCGCGTCGAAGTCGGTGTCGGTCGACGCCAGCTCGGCGAACCGCTCGCTCGACGCCACCGCCTCGTTCAGGTGGCCGATCGCAGCCTCCGTCCGCCCTGCGCGGGCCTCGGCGCACGCGAGGTTGTAGAGGACGTTTGCGTTGCCCGGATCCTCTCGGAGCTGGTTCTCGAGCAACCCGATCGCGGTCGCCCAGTCCCTCGTCCGCCAGAGCCGCAGGGCCTCCGCCGATCGCTCCCAGGACGAGATCGCGAACGGCTCGCCGGGCTTGCCGCCGATCGCGAGGACGACGGTGCCCTTCTCCTCGGCGATCGCGCTTCGCCGGGCCGCGGACGAAGACGAGCGTCCCGCGCGGCGCGGGCACGATCACCCCGTCGACGGTGAACGTCGCCCGGCCCTCGAGCACGATGTAGAGCTCCTCGTGGCCGCCGGCGCCCTCGCCCGTCTCGGCGTGCTCGCCGATGATCGTCTGCTCGGCATGGGTCGACCGCCAGGCGTTGATCCCGAACGACGTGATCCCGAGCTCCTGCCGGAGCATGTGCCAGCGCGGCATCCCCTCGTCCGCGTACCCCTCGACGTCGTCGAGGCGCTGGACGGTGAATCGCTCAGCCACCGGTCGCCTCCCGCAGCTCGGCGAGCACGACGGGGGCGATCGCATCCTCGCCGTCGACGCGTTCCTCGAGGTTCGCGATCCCCGCCCAGTCGGCGAGGCTCCCCTGCCCGAGCCGGCCGAGGCGCTCATGGATCTCGCGGCGCAGCACGTCGTCGATGGGGAGCCAGTGCTCACGCGGCGTCCTCCCGAACAGGAGCGTGTGCAGGCCGTGGAGGCGGCGGAGCTCCGTGAGCGGGCGGTCGTGGTCGTCCACGCGGAGGTCGACCAGGGTGTCGGAGAGGCCGGCGTATCCGGCGTCCGCCTCGACCACGAGAAGCGCTGCCGACTGCTGACCGCGGCTGTCGCCCCCCGCCGCCTGGGCGGCGTCGAGGCAGTCGAGGAGCCTTGCCGCGAGTGGGCCACGCGCGCCGACGAAGGTCTCGGCCATCGCACGCACGGTCTCTCCCGAGACGAGGATGTTCCCCTGGGCGGCGAAGCCGTCGCCGCTCCGGCCGCCCGCCCAGCCGTGGCAGTCTGCGCCGGTGAAGGTGGCGGAGCCGCCGCGGGCGTCGACGACGCCCAGCTGCCGGTGGTCGCGGTCGGGATCCGCGGCCGTCAGGCGCTCCACCACGCTCGCCGCGTCGAGGCCCTCGCGGAGGAGCGCCAGCCCGTCGGGCCCGTAGCGGGGGTTGGCGTAGGCCTGCGTCGCCACCGCCCCTGCTCCGGGCGCGGCCCAGGGAACGATCGAGCCGACCGCCAGGAACCTCGACTGCGTCGCCACGCCCCACTGACCCGCGTCGAGGTCGCACGCGCAGATCGAGTACGTCGCGACGGGGATCATCGCTGGCTAGAGGCTGATCGTCTCACCCGGCGCGGGCGCGAGCACCTCGACCCCGGGCGCGAGCGCCCTGAGCGCGTCCGGCGTGCCGGTGAGCAGCGGGAAGGTGCCGTAGTGGCAGGGCACGCAGCGGTCGGTGCCGAGGAGCTCGAGCGCAACCGCCGCCTCGGCCGGGCCCATCGTGAAGTGGTCGCCGATCGGGAGCACGGCGACATCGGGTGCATAGAGGCGGCGGATCAGCGCCATGTCGCCGAACACGTTCGTGTCGCCGGCGAAGTACACCGTGGGCCCACCGTCGATCCCGAGCACGATCCCGCACGGTTCGCCCAGGTACTCCCCGTTCGGCCCGCTGGAGGAGTGGTTCGCCGTGGTCAGCGTCACCCGGACGCCGGCGACGGTGGTCGAGCCGCCCTTGTTCAGGGACTGCGTCATCCCGTCGTCGGCAGCTCCCTGAGCCGTGAGCCAGCCGCGCACCTCGACCGCGGCGATGACCGGGCAGCCGAACCGCTGGTTGAGCATCACCGACTCGCCGACGTGGTCGCTGTGGCCGTGGGAGATCACGACGAGATCGGCGCGCTCAGGCTCGCGCTCGCCCTCGGGGCAGGTGGGGCCGCTGAGCCAGGGGTCGACGTACACCCTCGCACCGGAGGGCGTGTCGAGGCGGAAGCTCGCATGTCCGAGCCAGGTGAGTTGAGTCGTCATGCCGGGAGACTATTCGAGTCCCAGCAGCCGGGGGACCTCGGTCACTGCGCCCGCAACAAGTGCGCCGCGAGGCGGCTCGCCGGCCTGCCTGCCGGGGAGCCAGACCGCCGCGGCGAGACCGGCGTCGATCGAGCCGTGGACGTCGTTGGCGAGCGAGTCGCCGACCATCGCCGTCGAGGCGGCGTCCGCGCCGAGCAGGGCGAGCGCGCCGGCGAACGCCTCGGCCTCGGGCTTCGCGACGCCGAGCTCGCCGGAGATCGCGATCGCGTCCACCTCGACCCCGAGCCGCGACGAGGCGAGCTTGCGGCGCTGGAACTCCGAGGGGCCGTTGGTGAGGATCCCGACGCGCACGCCGCGACCGCGCAGGAGGCGCAGCACCTCGACCGCACCGGGGACGACCTGCAGCTCGTCGGCGATCCGCGCCTTCTCGGCCGTGTACGCCTGGACGAGCTCGTCGGTGAGCGCGCCCCAGGGCTCGAGCGCGTCCTGCAGCCGGCTGCGCCGGAAGGTCGGCATGTCGATCGCCCCGGCGGCGAGCTGCGGGTACCAGCGCTCGAGCGCCTCCAGGTAGCGGATGCGCAGAGCCGTCCGATCGACCGCCGGGAAGTGCTGCTCGATGATCGCAGCGACGTCGTGCCAGATCCGCTCCTCGACGCCGGTCGAGTCGGCGAGGGTGTCGTCGAGGTCGAAGAGGACGGCGGTGAGCGCCGGCGCCACCGACTAGTGCGGCTTCTCGCAGCGTTGCACCCGAAACCGGGTGAAACGCGCTGCGACCGCTTCAGGATCACGCCCGTCCGGTGTCTCCGCACCGTCCTGGCATGGCCGGCGTGCAGCAAGCATGGTAGTGCGGTGTCTCACGACAATCGTTTCCGGTCTAACGTTGTGAGACGCCGCACTAGAAGAGGCCCGAAGCTGCTTTCGTCGCGAGGTCGACGAGCGGGCCGACCGCGAAGAACGACCCGATCGTGACGACGGCACAGAGCAGGATCGCAGCGGTCAGGGGCTCGTCCGCCGGGGGTGACCCGCCGGCGACCGCGACCTCGCCGCTCGCTGCGCTCGATCGCAGGTACAGCGAGCGGACGATCGCGAAGTAGTAGTAGAGGCTGACGGCCGTCGCGACCGCGCCGACGACGACGAGCCACCACATGCCCGCGTCGAACGCCGCCGAGAAGACGTAGAACTTCGCGAAGAAGCCGCCGGTCAGCGGCAGCCCCGCGAAGCTCAGCATGAACGCCCACATGGCGACGCCGTGCACCGGGCGCTCCCAGCCGAGCCCGGCCAGCGAGTCGAGGGTGACCTCGCGCCCGCCGAGCTCCCGTTCTCGGGCGGCGACGACGGCGAAGGCGCCGAGCGATCCGGCCGCATAGGGGATCAGGTAGAAGAGCAGCGAGCTCAGGCCCTTCTCGCTGTTCGCGGCCACGGCGATCAGGAGGAAGCCGGCGTGCGAGACGGACGAGTACGCGAGCATCCGCTTCACGTTCCGCTGCGCGAGCGCGGCGATGTTCCCGATCGCGAGCGACGCGCAGGCGAGGATGGCGACCGCGACCGACCAGATCTCGGCCTGCTCGGGGAACGCGACGACGAGCACGCGGTAGGTGACGACGATCGCGACGAGCTTCGTCGCGGCGGACATGAAGGCGGTGACGCTGGTCGGCGCGCCCTCGTACACGTCGGGCGTCCACATGTGGAACGGCGCTGCCGACACCTTGAAGGCGAGACCGGCGAGGATCATCGCGAGACCGGTCACGAAGAGCGGGTCGTCGGCGCCCGTCGCGATCCGGATCGCGTTGAAGCCGAGCTCCCCCGTGGCGCCGTAGGTGAGCGCGCAGCCGAAGAGGAGGATGGCGGAGCCGAACGAGCCGACGATCAGGTACTTGAGCCCGGCCTCGAGCGATCGCCGGCGGTTCATCTCCATCGCGGTCAGGATGTAGAGGGCGATCGAGAACCACTCGAGCCCCAGGAAGAGCGTCATCAGGTTCTCGGCCGTGACGAAGAAGGCCATGCCGGCGGCGGCCACCGTCAGGAGCGCGAAGAACTCGCCGACGTTGCTGCTGCGGCGGTCGTTGAGCGCGACGAGCGTGGCGGCGACGCCGACGACGGCGAGGATGATCTGCGTCAGCGCGGCGATGCGGTCGCGGGTCATCGACTCCGCGATCAGCAGCTTCGCCTCGGGCGACCG
>VGCB01000273.1 GCA_016870235.1 Actinomycetota bacterium
CGGAGTACGGGATCATCGACAGGGTCATCGCCCATCGCTAGGGGCGCGATTCCCCCCTGCCGCGGGTAGCCGAAACTCGGAAAAGAGAGTAAAAGGAGAAGCGTGGCGCGCGCGAGCGACGGGAACGAGCAGCTGCTGTGCAGCTTCTGCGGCAAGAGCCAGAGGCAGGTCAAGAAGCTGATCGCCGGTCCCGGCGTCTACATCTGCGACGAGTGCATCGATCTCTGCAACGAGATCATCGACGAGGAGCTGACCGCTCCGACCACGCTGGACCTCGACAACCTCCCGCGCCCGCGCGACATCTACGCGGTCCTGAACGACTACGTCGTCTTCCAGGAGGAGGCGAAGCGCGCGCTGTCCGTGGCCGTCTACAACCACTACAAGCGCGTGCGGATGGGGCAGGAGGAGGGCGACGTCGAGCTCCAGAAGTCGAACATCCTGCTTCTCGGGCCGACCGGGTGCGGCAAGACGCTGCTCGCGCAGACGCTCGCGCGGATCCTCAACGTGCCGTTCGCGATCGCCGACGCGACGGCGCTGACCGAGGCGGGGTACGTCGGCGAGGACGTCGAGAACATCCTCCTGAAGCTGATCCAGGCGGCCGACTTCGACATCAAGAAGGCGGAGACGGGGATCATCTACATCGACGAGGTCGACAAGATCGCGCGCAAGGCGGACAACCCGTCGATCACCCGCGACGTCTCGGGCGAGGGCGTGCAGCAGGCGCTCCTCAAGATCCTCGAGGGCACGGTCGCGTCCGTGCCGCCGCAGGGCGGGCGCAAGCACCCGCACCAGGAGTTCCTCTCGATCGACACGACGAACATCCTCTTCATCTGCGGCGGCGCGTTCGCCGGGCTCGACAAGCTGATCGCGCGCCGAATCGGCAAGAGCGCCGTGGGCTTCGGCGCCGACATGCGTTCGAAGCACTCCGACGAGTCGTCCGAGCTCCTCTCCCAGGTGATGCCGGAGGATCTCGTCAACTTCGGTCTGATCCCCGAGTTCATCGGCCGCCTCCCGGTCGTCTCGGCCGTGCACCAGCTGCACCGCGAGGAGCTCGTGCAGATCCTGATGGAGCCGCGGAACGCGCTCGTGAAGCAGTACCAGCGGTTCTTCGGCTACGACACGATCGAGCTCCACTTCACCGAGGACGCGCTCTGGGAGATCGCCGACAAGGCGCTCGAGCGCGAGACCGGCGCCCGCGGCCTGCGGTCGATCATCGAGGCGGCGCTTCTCGACGTCATGTTCGAGCTCCCGTCGCGTCGCGACGTGACGAAGTGCGTGATCACGCGCGAGACGATCTCGAAGGGCCTGCGCCCGACGCTCGTCACGAGCGGCGCCTCGGACGATCTCGACGACGGCCTGCTCGCCCAGGAGGCCTGATCTCGCTGCCGCGGGCGCGCGCGTCTGCTGGCTGAGGGACACGACGTAGCAGACGCGCGCCCGCGGATCCTGAAGCAGGGGGACGTCGCCCTGAGCCCCCCTCAGCCTCGCGCCCGTCCGCGTCTGGCTTCAGCCAGACGCGTCCCCGTCCCGCGACCGCGACCGCCACGCGTCCCGCGGTTCGGAGACCGAGCTGATCCTCTCCTCGGGTCGAGGGTCGACGATCTGGTGACGACACTCGTTTCCCTGGGCGGGGCCGGGAAGCTCCCGAACGCCGGCTCGCCCGACGGGCTGGTCGGCGATCTCGGGCGGATCACGGTCGGGCGTGAGGCGATCCAGGGGCTCGGCTACTCGCTCGTCGTCGACGGGGCGGCGTCGGTGTGCTCTTCTGGAACAACGGCGACCCCCCGAGGATCGTCGACCGCGTGATCGTCAGCACGACCGCGCGGCTCCTCCCGGTGCGGCCGGGGCGACACCCGCGTCCATAGACTCCGGCGTGTGAGTGGAGCGTCCCGGCAGGCGACGATGGGCACGCTGTACGACCCGTCTGAGGTCGAGCAGCGCTGGCAGCGCGCCTGGGAGGCGGGCGGCCTCTACGCCGCGGGCGCCGGCGCGCGCCGCGACGAGAGCTACGTCATCTGCGTGCCGCCCCCGAACGTCACCGGCGAGCTGCACATGGGCCACGCGCTCAACGGCTCGATCCAGGACTGCCTCGTCCGCTGGCACCGCATGCGCGGGTTCGCGACGCTCTGGCAGCCCGGCTACGACCATGCGGGCATCTCGACCCAGAACGTCGTCGAGAAGCAGCTCGCCGTCGAGGGGCTGACGCGACACGACCTCGGGCGCGACGCGTTCGTCGACCGCACGTGGGCCTGGCTCGAGCAGACGGGCCGCACGATCATGGGCCAGTTCCGGCGGCTCGGCGCCTCGCTCGACTACGCCCGCGAGCGGTTCACGATGGACGACGACTACGTCCGCGCCGTCCTCACCTTCTTCGTCCACCTCTGGGATCGCGGCTGGATCTACCGCGCGAACCGGATCGTCAACTGGTGCCCGCACCACCAGACCTCGATCTCCGACCTCGAGGTCGTCCACGAGGACATGGACGACACGCTCACCTTCATCACCTACCCGTTCGCCGACGGCGACGGCAAGGAGGGGATCACGATCGCCACCGCGCGACCGGCGACGATCCTGGCCGACGTCGCCGTCGCGGTGCACCCGGAGGACGAGCGCTACCAGGAGGCGGTCGGGCGCGAGGTGATCGTCCCGTACGTCGAGACGCGCGTCCCCGTGATCGCCGACGAGCGCGTGCAGCCCGAGTTCGGCTCGGGCGCTCTCAAGATCACGCCCGGCCACGACCCGACAGACTTCGAGATCGGCCGCGCGCACGGGCTCCCGGAGCCGATGGTGGTCGGCTGGGACGGCCGCATGAACGAGAACGCCGGCGCGCTCGCCGGGCTGACGCAGAAGGAGGCGGACGAGGCTGTTCTCGCCTGGGTGAAGGATCGCGGCTGGCTCGTCAAGCGGGAGTATCACCGGCACGCTGTCGGCACGTGTCAGCGCTGCCACTCGCGCGTCGAGCCGCTGATCTCGCTGCAGTGGTGGTGTGAGATGAAGGGGCCGGCGGCGCCCGCGATCGACGCGCTCGAGTCGCGGCGCGTCCGCTATCACCCGGAGTCGCAGCATCGCTTCGCGGTCGACTCGCTGCGGGAGTCGCCCGACTGGTGCCTGTCGCGACAGCTCTGGTGGGGGCACCAGATCCCCGTCTGGTACACGCCCGAGGGCGAGGCGATCTGCGCGCCGACCGAGGAGGAGGCGCAGGCGAAGGCCGGTGCCGCGATCCCGCTCGAGCGCGACCCCGACGTGCTCGACACGTGGTTCTCCTCCGCGCTCTGGCCGTACGCGACGCTCGGCTGGCCCGATCGGACGCCCGAGCTCGAGCGCTACTACCCCGGCAACGTGAACGTGACCGCGCGCGACATCATCCGCCTCTGGGAGAACCGGATGATCTGGACCGGGATCGAGGTGATGGGGGACGTGCCCTTCACGGACGTGATCATCACCTCGACGATCCAGGCGCCCGACGGGCGGCGCATGTCGAAGAGCCTCGGTACCGGGATCGACCCGATGGAGCCGATCGAGCGCTACGGAGCGGACGCGACGCGGTACGGGCTGCTGAAGATGTCGTCGGCCCAGGACGTGCGGTTCTCCTACGGCGCGATCGAGGAGGGACGGAAGCTTGCGAACAAGCTTTGGAACGTGGCCCGGCTGATCCTGCAGAACGCCGAAGGTGTTGCGCCCGCGCTGCAGCCTGCGTCGCTCGAGGAGCGGTGGATCCTCGCGCGCCTCGACGAGGCCCGCGCCGAGGTCGAGGAGGCGTGGGGGCGCTTCGACTTCGCCTCCGCGACCGACACGCTCTACCACCTCACGTTCGACGACTTCTGCGACTGGTACGCGGAGGCGATCAAGCCGCGCCTCTACGACCGCGAGCCCGGCGCGTGCGCGACCGCGCTGGCGGCGCTGGGACGGCTGCTCGCGCTCCTCCACCCGGTGACGCCGCACGTGACCGAGGAGATCTGGTCGCATCTGCCCGGCCGCGACCAGCCGCTGATCGTGTCGCCGTGGCCCGAGCCGGACACTGCGCACGCCGACGTCCGCGGCGCCCTCCGGCGTGTGCAGGAGGCGGCGCAGACGTTCCGTCGCAGCGGCGTCCTCGTCGAGCTCGAGACCGACGACGAGCGCCGGATCTTCGCCGCCGTCGTCAGGCCCGAGCGGCAGAAGGTGGCGGGAGACGTCGACGCGGAGTGCGCGCGGCTGCGGGGGGAGGTCGAGCGTGCCGAGAAGATGCTCGCGAACGAGAAGTTCACCTCCCGCGCTCCGGCACACGTCGTCGAGGCGGAGCGGGAGAAGCTGGAGCGGTTCCGCCGTGAGCTCGCGGCGCTCGGTTGCGAGTAGCGACATGGCCGGCAACGTCGAGTGGCTCGCCTCGCTGAGCCCGTGGCCGCGGGACGGCTTCGGCACCGGCCGGATGCGGGCCGTGCTGGCCGATCTCGGCGATCCCCAGCTCGGCTATGCCGCCGTCCACGTCGTCGGCACGAACGGCAAGTCGACGGCGACGCGCACGATTGAGGCGCTGCTCCGCGCCGACGGCTTCCGGACCGGTGCCACCGTCTCGCCGCACGTCCGCCGCTGGAGCGAGCGGGTCACGATCGACGGCGAGGAGGCCGACCTCGAGGCGGCCCTGGGCGGCGTCCGCTCGGCCTGCGAGCGCCACGGGGCGACGCAGTTCGAGACGATCACGGCGGCCGCGCTGTCGGCGTTCCTG
>VGCB01000274.1 GCA_016870235.1 Actinomycetota bacterium
CCGGGCGTCCGCGTGTACGCGAGATCGGACGCGGCGATCCGATCGAGCACCCCGACGAGGCGTTCATACCCACCGAGCGGGTCCCGCCACTCGTTCGAGTCGACGACGAGCCGGTCGCAGACGCCGAGGATCTCGTCGAACGCGCTCGCGTCCCAGAGCGGCTCGCCCCGCCAGCGGCAGAACGCGGGCAGGTCGGAGATGAGCAGCGGAAGGACGACGGACGCGGGATGCTCGGCGGGGCGGCCCGAAAGCCGGATCTCGATCACCTCCGAGAGCACCTCGCGACCGTCGCCGACCGGGAAGTCGTGCACGCGCGCGTCCGCGCCCACGTGGTCGCGGCGACCGCCGGTCGGCACGAGGAGGATGGTGCGCGCAGGATGGCGCTCGGCGAGACCGGCCAGCACCGCCTTCGCCCGCGGCAGCCACTTCGGCGGCGCCCAGACGACGTGCGTCATCGTGCTCGTCCGGAGCTCCGGCACGCCGTCGGCCATCTGCCGCGCGCGCTGGCGCGACAGCGACCGCTCGATCTCGGAGACGAGCCCCAAACTACGTTCCCCTCGAAGCGAGATACAGGATGAAGGGTCGTCGAGGGAACGTCGTTTTATTCTTGTATTTTCTCATCTCTGTATGGAGTTTCGGTGGCGATTTGACCGCATTCTTCGCGGCATGCAGCGGCGTACACTTTCGTCGTTCCGTCGCCACATTCCCAATCTCGAGATCAAGAAGAAGATCCTCTTCCGTCAACCCACGCGTATCGTCCATCGCCACCATAAGGAGAGGATCAGTGGCGGCGCCAGGAGCGGCCGTCGCGGTGGAGGAGGTCGTCGGCCACGGTCGGGCCCCAGGTCCCGGCCGGGTAGTTGGGAAACGGCGGCGTGTCGCGCTGCCACGGGCCGACCATCGCGTCGACGAGCTTCCACTGCTCCTCGACCTCGTCCTCCCGGGTGAAGAGCGTCGCGTCGCCGAGCATCGCGTCGAGGATCAGGCGCTCGTAGGCCTCCGGCAGGCCCTCGCGGAAGGCGCCGCCGTAGAGGAAGTCCATGTGCACGGTGCGGATCTGCATGCCGGCTCCCGGCACCTTGGCGCCGATCGCGAGCGACACGCCTTCGTCGGGCTGCACGTGGATCAGGAGGACGTTCGGCCGCATCCCCTCGCCGCCCGCGTCCTCGAACGGCGGGTGCGGGGCACGCTTGAACTGGATCGCGATCGTCGTCTCGCGCTTCGCGAGCCGCTTGCCGGCGCGCACGTAGAACGGCGTGTCCGCCCAGCGCCAGTTGTCGACGTAGAGCTTGGCGCCGATGTAGGTCTCGGTCGTCGAGTCGGCGGCGACGCCGCGCTCCTCGCGATAGGACGGCACCTCGACGCCCTCCACCCAGCCGCGGCCGTACTGCCCGCGGACGACGCTCTTGGGCCCGGGCGTGTGGAGCGAGCGCAGCACCTTCACCTTCTCGTTGCGGACGCTGTCGGCCGTGAAGTCGATCGGCGGCTCCATCGCGGTCAGGGCGAGGAGCTGAAGCAGGTGGTTCTGGAAGATGTCGCGGATCGCGCCCGCCTTCTCGTAGAAGCCGGCGCGCCCTTCGATCCCCATCGACTCCGCGACCGTGATCTGGACGTGGTCGATGAACTGCCTGTTCCAGATCGGCTCGAAGATGCCGTTCGCGAACCGCAACGCCAGCATGTTCTGCACCGTCTCCTTGCCGAGGTAGTGGTCGATCCGGAAGATCTCCCGCTCGCTGAACCACCGCTTGACGGTGCCGGTCAGCGCGCGGGCGGACTCGAGGTCGGACCCGAACGGCTTCTCGACGATCACGCGGGCCCAGCCGTTGTCGTTCCGCCGCTCGCCGATCTCGCGGATGACGGTGTCGAACGCGCCCGGCGGGATCGCCAGGTAGTGGAGTCGGTTCCCGCCCGTGCCGATCGTGCGGTCGAGGTCGTCGAGCGCGGCGCCGACGGCGTCCTCGCCCGGGTCGTCGGCGAAGTCCGTCGCCACGTAGCGGACGCTTCGCGCCAGCCGGTCGAAGACGTCCGTGCGGTAGGGATCGCGGGCGTACTGCTTGACGTGGTTCCGCATCGCGGTCACGAACTGCCGCTGGCTCTGCTCGGAGCGGGCGACGCCGACGATCCCGAACCGCTCTGGCAGCAGCCGCCGGTACGCGAGCGCGTAGACGGCGGGCAGCAGCTTGCGCTTCGTCAGGTCGCCGGAGGCGCCGAAGATGACGAGCGCGCACGGGTCGGGCCGCCGGCGGAGCCCGAGCCCTTCGGCCAGCGGGTTCGGCTGGCTCTCCACGCCGGTCAGGCCGCCTCGAGCACGGCTGTCTTCGCCTCGATCCCGGCGAGCAGCTCCGCGAACGAGTCGGCGAACTTGTCGACGCCCTCGGCCTCGAGCGTGGCGACGACGTCGTCGTAGTCGACGCCTGCCCGCGCGAGCTCCTCGAGCAGCGCCTCTGCCTCTCCGAGCCCCTCGAGCAGGGTGGCGCCTCGCACTTCGCCGTGGTCGCGGAAGGCGACGACGGTCTCCATCGGCATCGTGTTGACGACGCTCGGCCCGATCAGCTCCTCCACGTAGAGGACGTCGCGGTAGTCGGGGTTCTTGGTCGAGGTCGACGCCCAGAGGCAGCGCTGTGGCCGCGCGCCCTTCGCCTCGAGCTCGCGCCAGCGCTCGGTGCCGAACGCCTCCTGCCAGTGGCGGTAGGCGAGCTTCGCGTTCGCGACCGCGAGCGTGCCCGCGAGGTCGCCACGGCCCGCGGCCTCGAGTCGCTTGTCGGCCTCGGAGTCGACGCGGGAGACGAAGAAGCTCGCGACCGACGACACCGAGGCGGGGTCGCCACCCGCGGCGACGAGCCGCTCGACACCACGGATGTAGGCGGCGGCAACAGCCGCGTACCGCTCGAGCGAGAAGATGAGCGTGACGTTGATCGACGTCCCCTTCGCGATGCAGTCCTCGATCGCGCCGAGGCCGGGCATCGTCGCGGGGATCTTCACGAAGAGGTTCGGCCGGTCGACCTCCTTCGCGTAGCGGCGGGCCTCCGCGAACGTCCGCTCGCGGTCGTAGGCGAGCGTCGGATCGACCTCGAGCGAGACCCAGCCGTCGAGACCGCCGGTGCGCTCGAAGACCGGAGCGAGCACGTCGCACGCGCCGCGGATGTCGTCCATCGCGAGGCGGATGAAGATCTCGCCGGGGTCGGATGTCGTCGCCGCCACCTCACGGAGCTGCGCGTCGTACAGGTCGCCGGTGGCGAGCGCCTTCTGGAAGATGGACGGGTTGGAGGTGACGCCGACGACCGCGTCCTCGGCCACGAGCCGTGCAAGCTCGCCGGTCGCGAGCATCTCGCGCGAGAGCGAGTCGATCCAGACGCTCACCCCGGCGTCGGAGAGCTGCTGCAGCCTCGTTGCGGTCATCCTGGGCCTCCGTTCCTCGAGCAGTCGTCGCCCCATTCGTAGCAGGCGCTCCAAACGCCCCCTTTGATCGGCCGCTCGGGCCCCGGAATGAGCCGGCGGACCAGCCGAGGCGCGGATCGGAGAAGCGCCGTCAGTTAGAGAAGCGCCGTCAGTCAGAGAAGCGCCGTCAATCAGAGGAGCGCCGTGACCGCGGCGGCGATGCGCTCGCCCGTCAGCCCGAGCTCGGCGAAGATCCGGCCGGCCGGCGCCGACGCGCCGTAGCGGTCGATCCCGATCGCGACGCCGCGCGTGCCGACGAACCGCTCCCAGCCGAACGTGATCCCGGCCTCGACCGACACGCGCGCCTCCACGGACGGCGGCAGCACCTCGTCGCGATAGGACGCCGGCTGCTCGTCGAAGAGCTCCCAGCACGGGAGCGAGACGACGCGCACGTTCGCGCCGAGCGTCTGCGCCGCGGCGAGGGCGAGATGGAGCTCGGAGCCGGTGGCGAGGACGATCGCGTGGGGCTCCCCCGGTCCCCGCTGCCAGAGCGTGTAGCCACCGCGGCGCACTCCCTCCGCCGGCGCCACGGCCGAGCGGTCGAGCGTCGGCACCTTCTGCCGCGTCAGCGCCAGGGCGACGGGGCCGCCGCGGCGCTCGAGCGCGATCCGCCACGCGACCGCCGTCTCGTTGGCGTCGCCGGGTCGCACGTACCAGAGGTTCGGGATCGCCCGGAGCGCCATGTGGTGCTCGACCGGCTGATGCGTCGGGCCGTCCTCGCCGACGCCGACCGAGTCGTGCGTCCACACCCACACGGTCTCGAGCCCCATCAGGGCGCCCAGGCGCACGGAGGGCCGCATGTAGTCGGAGAAGATGAGGAACGTCGAGCCGAACGGCTTCAGCATCGCCGGGTCGAGCGCGATCCCGTTGACGATCGCTCCCATCGCGTGCTCGCGGATCCCGAACGCGACATTCCGGCCGGCGTGGGTGGCCGAGAAGACGCCGGCGCCCTCGTACTCCGTCTTCGTCGACTCGACGAGGTCGGCGGCGCCGCCGATCGCGGTGGGCGTGAACGGCTTGATCGCCTGCATCGCCTTCTTGCCGGCATCGCGGGTCGCGACCTCCTCGCCGGCGGGGAACACCGGCATCGCCTCGATCCAGCCGTCCCGGGGAACGCCGCGCAGGTCGAGCTCGCGCTCGGCGGCGAGCGCCGGGAACGCCGCGGCCCAGGCCTCGAGCTCGGCCGTCCACGCCGCCTCGGCTGCGGCGCCGCGCTCGGAGACGGCCGCCATGTGCGAGCGGAC
>VGCB01000275.1 GCA_016870235.1 Actinomycetota bacterium
TGAAAGCCCTCCCAGACCACGGTGGGTGTCGCCGGCTCGAGGAGCGCCATCTCCGCCGAGAACTCGAACCGGTGTCCGCCCGGGAGCTTCGCGTAGACGTAGAGGTTCGCGGCGACCGGGTGCCTGCTCGGTCCCAGCTCGATGCGCTCGCCCGAGGCGGCGATCAGGTCGCATGCCGTCTTGATGTGCTCGAAGCTCGCCATCGCGACGGCGACGTGGTGGATGGAGGCGTCGCCGCGCATGAAGCCGACGTCGTGGTGCCAGGAGCCCTTGCGGGTGAATGCGGTGAGCCAGTTGCCGTCGCGCTCCGGGTCGGCGTACTCGCTGAGCCGGAAGTCGAGGACGCCGGTGAGGAACTCGACCGACTCGCGCATGTTCATCGAGACGAGGTTGATGTGGCACGTGTCGAGCGGGCTGATGCCGCGGCCACGGCCGGGAACCGCGTGCATGCCGGCGTTCAGGTACCGGTTGTCCTCGACGGTGACCAGCTCCATCCGCTGGCCGTTCGGCGGTACCTGAAAGCGGATCCCGCGCACCTGCCCTGGCTCGCTGCCGTCCGTCGGCTCGACGGTGACCCCGGCGTCGGCCAGCCTGCGAGCGTAGCGGTCGACCTCATCGCCGTCCTCGGCACGGATCGCGAAGTGGTCGACGCTGCACGGCCCCTGCGAGAGCGCGAAGTCGTAGTTCGTATCGAGCCCGCAGCCGAGGTACACGACGCCGTCCTCGCGCGCGAGCTCGACGAGCCCGATCACGTCCGTGTAGTAGGCGAGCGTGCCCTCGAGATCCTCGACGACGAGGTGCGCGTGCTCGAACTTCTGGCCCTTCGGCATGCTCATGGGCGGCCCCTCCGTGCTCTCTCCCCGTCCGACGTCAGTTCTGCCGCCAGCACGCCGTCCGACTGAAGTCGGACGGGAGCTCGGTGTGAGGCGATCACGCTCAATGCCCGAACGGGGTCTCGAGGAACTTGGAGAACGTGTCGGTCGTCTGCCAGGTGAGGCTCTCGAGCTCGAGCGCGTCGAGCCGGATCCGCATCCCGAGCTTCGGCGCCTCGATCTCGAGCCGCTCGCCGTTCCGCGTGTAGACCTTCCGCACCTTCACGAGCGCGAACTCGTTCGCGATCTGCACCGGCTCGTCGGCGCCGACGATGTCGTCGAGCGGCTCCACGCTCACAGGAAGATCCCCAGGTTGTGCGTGGCGAGGGTCGCCTGGTCGAGGTAGATCCAGCGCTTCGCGAGCCGGAAGCCCTCGGGCGTGCGGCGCACGACGTCGTGGCGCTCGCCCGCGATGATCTGGTGCGACGTGTAGTCGTAGCGGTTCCGGTAGAGGATCAGGTTCGAGCGCACGCTCCACTCGTCGGGCCGCTCGGTCGCCTGCACACGCACGTTGGAGACGAGCCTGCGCGTGCGCGAGGGCGGGTCCTCGGCCCAGGCGTACTCGGTCTCGAGCCGGTCGACGCGCACCTCGAGCATGCCCCAATCGTCGTCGAAGTGCATGCCCTCGTCGCTGAAGCCGGCGCCGGCGGCCCGCTCGCGCGTGATTCGGATCGGGCACTTGTAGTCGATGTCGTCGGCGATCAGGCTGAACCACTCGCGGATCCGGTTGTCGTCGAGGCACGCGGCCTCGTGGTAGAGGAACTGCTCGACCTCGTAGTGGGTCGCGAGGTCGACGGCGGCGATGGTGCTCATCCCGCCCCTCCGTTCCTCGACGCGGCACGCGCCTCGCGCTCGGCGAGGAGCTCGAGGTTGAGGTCGCGCAGATCGCGGCGGCCGTTCGAGCCGGGATCGGGAGCGCCGTCCGTCATCCACTTGATCCAGTTCCAGACGAGGTTCCGCATGACGCCCTCCTCGTACCGGTTCGACCAGACGGTGCCCGGCCCGGCGAAGTCGGTGATCACCTCCGAGGAGCCGACGCCGGCGTGCCCCATCTTGTAGTTGAGCCGCAGCTTCTGCTTCCGCGCGAAGGTGGAGCCGCCGGTCCGGGTCATGCTCGACCAGGGCTCCGTGTCGTCCTGCTCGAAGATGCCCGACGTGCCGAACGTGCTCGCGTGGTTCAGGTACATCTCGCGCTGGTAGTCCGCCGGCATCTCCTCCCAGGCGAAGACCCAGCTCCAGAGCTCCATCCCGTTCGGGCCGCTCGGCTGCCACTGGCGGACGCCGAACATGATCGACGGGGGCTTCCGCTTCGGGTCGCGGGAGAGCGCGAGCAGGATCAGCGAGAGGTTCGGGAACATCGTGCCCACCGTCACGCGGGCGCGCCGCGCGACCCTGAGGTGCTCGGGCGTGACCCGGCTGCGGTCGAGGAGCGCCGCCTGCTCGTCGGTCAGCCCCCACCAGTGCGGCGGCGGGCCGTCCTCGTTCGGGTCGATCGAGAAGCTCATCGAGTGCGAGGCGAACTCGCCGCCCGCCTGGATGTGTTTCCCCATCATGTTCGCCGCGGCGGGGACCGGGATGATCCCGAGGTCCCACATCGACTTGTGCAGCGTCAGCGTGTGGTAGTCGTCGCCGGAGAAGTTCTCGCCGCCGATCTTCCAGTTCACGTCCATGTGCCAGCGGTGCGGCTCGCCGACGACGCGCGGGGTGCCGAGCGCGAAGTGCAGGTCGAAGTACCACGCGAAGTCGCCGAGGTACTCCTCGAGCGACGGCCCGTTCGGCTCGAGCGACGCGAACACGAGGCCGTGCCGGCTCTCGACGCGCGGGGCCTGGTGGAGGTTGAAGCACTCGCGGTCCATCCCCTCGTAGGCCATCTTCGCGGCGGGGAGGCCAACGAGCCGGCCGTCGTTCTGGAACGTCCAGCCGTGGTACGGGCAGCGGAAGTGCGACGCGTTCCCCTTCTCGGCCCGGCAGATCTGGGCGCCGCGGTGGGTGCAGGCGTCGAACAGGCAGCGCACCTTGCCGCTCTCGTCGCGGATGAAGATGAACGGGTCCTCGCCGATGTAGCGGAGCCGGTAGTCGCCCGGGCTCGGGATCTCCGACTCGTGCCCGATGAACACCCAGGCGCGCGCGAAGATCCGCTCGAGCTCGAGGCGGTGGAGCTCCGCGTCGTTGTAGATGGCGGCCGGGACGAGCCCCTCGCGGAGCGACGCCTCCGTGTCGGCGATCAGGGCGAGCGCGTGAGGTGACGCTGGTGTCAGGCTCGTATCCACGTTCCTCTCCTATCCGGCTGCGACCGCAGCGCCGACAGCCTGACGGCCGAGGCCCACGGTCGGCGCGATGAACCTGTCGGGAAGGTATGGCGGCGCGGCGGCGAAGTCAAGCGTGAAATGTCACCGATGTCCGCGTAGACTCACGATCCGAGGAAGGAGGAGCGATGCGAGGCATCACGTGCATTCGCGGTCGGGGCGACAAGTGTCGTACGCCTCTGCGCGCCGAGACGGACGAGGAGCTGGTCGAGGTGTACCGCGCGCATCTGGTCGAGAAGCACCCCGATCTCGTCTTCCAGGACTGGGAGATCGACGGCGACGTCTTCACGACCGCGTACGACGTGCCTGAGGATCGGGCGTAGGTGGCGGCGCCCGAGCTCAGGGTCGGCTGCGTCCAGCTGAACGCGGGCGCCGACCCCGCCGGAAACGCCGAGCGCGTGACGCCGCTCGTCGCGCGAGCGGTGCGCGACGGCGCGGAGCTCGTCGTCCTCCCCGAGATGTGGAACGCCCTCGGCGACGACGACGTCCTGCGCGCGGCGGCCGAGCCGCGGGAGGGCGGGCTCGCGGTCGACGCGATGCGCGGCTGGGCGCGCGAGCACGGGATCACCCTGGTCGGGGGCTCGATCATGGAGTCGCGCCCGGGGCGCGAGCGCCTCTCGAACCTGTGCCTCGTCTTCGCCCCCGACGGCGAGGTCGTGGCCGAGTACCGAAAGCTCCATATGTTCGACGTCGACGTCGGCGGGCAGTCCTACCGCGAGTCCGACTCGAAGGAGCCGGGGGACGAGATCGTCGGGGCCGAGCTCTGCGGCTGGCAGGTCGGCCTCTCGATCTGCTTCGACGTCCGGTTCCCCGAGCTCTACCGCGCGCTCGCCCTCGGCGGCGCCGAGCTGATCACGGTGCCGGCGGCGTTCACGCTGCACACGGGCCGCGACCACTGGGAGCTGCTTCTCCGCGCCCGCGCGGTCGAGAACGGCTGCTATCTGGCGGCCGCCGACCAGTGGGGCGTCGACGTGCGCGGCCGCTCGCTCTTCGGCCGGTCGATGATCGTCGATCCGTGGGGCACCGTGATCGCGCAGGCGGCCGACGAGGACTGCGCGATCGTCGCCACCGTCGAGCGGTCGCGTCTCGAGGCCGTGCGCGCGAGCATCCCGGCGCTGCGGCAGCGCCGGCCCGACGTCTACGGCTCGCCGGCGCCGGCGGTCAGCGCGGCTCGGCCAGGAGCTCGTCCAGCAGTCCCGGCCTGACCGTTCCCTCGGGGAACGACTGTTCGAGCGGCGCAAAGAAGAGGAGCTCGTCGATCCCGATCTCGGCGTAGCGGCCGGCGAAGTCGTCCCAGGCGTCACGCGACGCGAACGGCGTCTCCGGCACGTAGCCGTGCCCGAGGATGAAGGAGTGCACGATCTCGGCGGGGTCGCGGCCGATCGCCGCGCACTCCTCGTGGAGCCGTGCGACGCGGTCGCGGGTGGCGCGGAGCGACTCCTCGGGCGAGACGCCCTCGCCGCCGTAGGAGTTCCAGCGCTGCGCC
>VGCB01000276.1 GCA_016870235.1 Actinomycetota bacterium
CGCGGTCGAGGGCTGGTTCGAAGCGGCCGAGCCGTGGCTCGAGCTGGCGGGCTCCGTGCGCGGATCGCTCGGGCGGCTCGTCGGCGCGGGCGCTGACGAGGTGGTCGCGATGAGCGCGCTGACCGTGAACCTCCATCTGCTGCTCGCGAGCTTCTACCGCCCGCATGGCGCCCGCACGCGGATCCTGATCGAAGGCTCGGCGTTCCCCTCCGACTCCCATGCGGTCGCCGCGCAGGCTGCCCTTCACGGCCTCGACCCGCGCGAGACGGTCGTCCGGGTCGCTCCGCGAAACGGAGAGGACGCGCTGCGGACGGAGGACGTCGTGGCCGCGATCGAGCGCGGGGGAGACCGGCTCGCGGTCGTGCTGCTCGGCGCCGTCAGCTACCTCACCGGCGAGGTGCTCGATCTGCCTGCGATCACGGCCGCGACCCGGGAGGTCGGCGCGGTCAGCGGCTGGGATCTCGCGCACGCTGCGGGCAACGTGCCCACGGCGCTGCACGGCGCCGGCGCCGACTTCGCCGTCTGGTGCAACTACAAGTACGTGAATGCCGGCCCCGGCGCCCTGGGCGCCGCGTTCGTGCACGAGCGCCACGGCGACGACGCCTCGCTGCCGAGGCTTGCCGGCTGGTGGGGCGTCGACCCGACCGAGCGGTTTCGCATGGAGCCCGACTTCGCGCCGCGGCGCGGGGCGGAGGGCTGGGCCGTGTCGACGCCGCCGATCCTCGCCTTTGCGCCGCTTCGCGCGTCGCTCGCGCTCTTCGACGAGGTGGGGATCGACACGCTGCGCGCGCGGTCGATCCGACTCACGGCGTACCTCGAGGCGCTGCTCGACGAGGTTGCCGGGCGCTGCCCGATCCGGCTCGCCACCCCGCGCGAGCCCGACCGGCGCGGGTGTCAGCTCTCCGTGCGCGTCGCCGGCGCCAGGGACGTCGCCGCCCGCCTGCGGCACGAGCACGGCGTCGTCTGCGACTTTCGCGAGCCGGACGTCCTTCGCTTCGCGCCCGTGCCGCTCTACTCGACCTACGAGGACTGCCGTCGCGGGGCCGCGGCCCTGGCGGCCGTGCTCGCGTAGCGCCAGGTCGGGCGGCGCCGCGGTCGGGCCGCAGGGCTCACAGGGGTCAGCTGGGGCGCAGCGACCGACGCGGCCGCGGAGCCCGGGCAGGGCGCGCCAGCTCCCGAACCTGTCCGAAAAGGACATTGTCCCTGGGCCACCGGCCTCCTCCCCTTCTGGCAATGAGCCTATCGCTCGAAGTGTTGCGTGTCTGTTGCAAACGGCACCAACTTCGTCGCAGATTGCGCGTCGCGGCGTCGGAGCCGACGGGTGGACACGAGCCTCGGTCAGACCGGAGCGACGCAGTCGGCGGCAGGTCGTGATCTCCGGCGCGGTGTCGAGGCGCGACTCGGTCGGGCTCGGGCTGCCCCCCGCGGGGCCCCGGGAGTACGCTGGCGGCGTGGAGAACGTCGACGTCGTCCGCGAGGCCTACGCGGCGTTCGAGCGCGGCGACCAGGAAGCGGCGCTCGCTCTCTGCGCGCCGGAGGTGGAGTGGCATCAGGCAGAAGGGCTGCCGCACGGCGGCGTCTACCACGGCGTCGACGAGGTGCGGCGCCTGGTCTTCGCGCCCCTGGAGGCCGACTGGTGGGCGTCGTTCTCGGCGCCCCCGGTGGAATTCCTCGACGCGGGCGATGCGGTCGTCGTCCTCGGACGCTACCGCGGGGTCGCAAAGGAGACGGGCCACCTGCTCGACGTGCCGTTCGCGCACGTGTGGTACCTCCGGGACGGCCTCTGCGTGCGGTTCCGCCAGTTCCTCGACACTGCCGGCTGGAACCACGCGCTCCGCCGTTGAGGCTCCGGGACGAGGGGGGATCGCTGCCTTGCAGGGAAGGAAGGGGGGCTGCCTGTTGACACCGAACGACGGAAGATGCACAGTTCCCGGCGATCCGAGGACGAGCGGGCCCCGGACGGCAACATCGCGGCCGACCCGTCGTCTGACTTCGCACACACGTCGAAACACCCACAGGGAGGGCATCGCATGAAGAAAGCCATCTTCCTGGCGCTCGCCACGACCGTCGCCGCGGTCGCGGCCGCGGGCGCCGGCGCAGGGTCGAAGGCCGTTCAGGCCACCCAGGCAATCAACTGCAAGACCGGCACGATCAAGATCGCCTTCATCACGCCCCTCACGGGCGACGCTGGCTTCCTCGGCCAGGAGCAGGCGAGCTGGGCGAAGTACGCCGTCAAGACGATTGCTCCGAAGATGGGCCTCAAGGTCCAGCTGCTGCTCGGCGACTCGCAGCTCGATCCGGCGCTCGCGCAGTCGCTCGCGCAGAGGTACGTCGCCGACCGCAACATCATGGCGATCATCGGCCCGTCGACCTCGGGGGCCGTCGCCGCCACGAGCAAGACGTTCCTCGACGCCCGGCTGGCGCACATCTCGCCGTCGGCGACGCGGGCGTCGCTGACCAAGGGCGCCACCCGCGAGGCGACCGCGGCGTTCTTCCGCGTCGTGCCGGACGACTCGATCCAGGGGCCCTCCGACGCCCGCTACATGGCCGACAAGCTCGGCGTCAAGAAGGTCGTCGTCGTCGACTCGCAGGAGCCGTACTCCGTCGGTCTCGCCGACGCCGTCCAGGCCACGCTGCGGACGAAGAACGTGACCGTGCAGCGCGAGTCGGTCTCGATCAACACGACGGACTTCTCGACGATCGTGACGAAGGTGCCGGCGGACGCCGACTTCGTCTTCTTCGGGACGCAGCAGCCCGCAAAGGCCCAGACCTTCGCGCAGCAGCTGCTCGAGCAGGGCAAGAAGGCGAAGCTCTTCTCTGGCGACGGCGCCAACAACGCCAACCAGTTCAAGGTGCCGGGGTCGTACGTCTCCAACTTCGCGGGCCCGATCGACGGGATCGCGGCGAACAAGGAGATCGTCGACGGCTGGAAGAAGGACAACTCGGGCGCCGAGCTCGGCTCGTTCGGCCCGCCGACCTACGGCGCCGTGCACGTCGCGCTCGGCGCGATCAAGGCGGCGTGCACCTCGAAGATCGGCGGCATCATCGACCGCAGCGACGTCCTCCGGAAGGTGAAGGGCGTCAAGATCAAGAACTGGATCCTCGGTGGCGACTTCAAGTTCTCCACCAAGACGAACGACCCGCTGAACGGGAACTTCGTCATCTTCCAGATCCAGAGCGACGGCAAGTACAAGGTCGTCAGCTGACCTGACCCGATCGAGTCCGCGGGCGGCCCGGTTGCGACCGGGCCGCCCGCCCAGGGCTCGAGGAGCAGCACTGAGGCGTCTCCCGACGAGCGATTTCGTTTTACTGTCGCGAGGCGCCGCACTAGACTCCAGCGGCCTGTGGACGACTTCATCCAGTTCACCGTCAACGGCCTGACGCTCGGCAGCGTCTACGCGCTGATCGCGCTCGGCTACTCGATGGTGTACGGGATCCTCAAGCTCCTCAACTTCGCCCATGGCGACGTCTACATGGTCGGAGCGTTCATCGGCTTCGGCGTCCTCCAGGCGCTCGGCGGCCCCGCCAATCCCGCCGTCCCGATCTGGCTCCTGCTCATGCTCATGGTCGGTGCCGCGATGGCCGGATGCGCGTTGCTCGGAGTCGGCATCGAGCGGTTCGCCTACCGGCCGCTGCGCAAGGCGCCGCGGATCGCGCCGCTGATCAGTGCCCTCGGCGTCTCCTTCTTCCTCACCTACTCGATGCAGCTGATGTTCGGCGCGCAGCAGCGCAACTACGACGCGTTCGCGATGGCCGACGGCGCGCTCTTCCTCAAGGGCATCGACATCGGCAACGTCCGGGTGCCGCTCCTGCGGATCATCATCATCGTCTCCGCGGTCGTCCTCATGATCGTGCTCTGGCTCCTCGTCACCCGGACACGGACGGGCAAGGCGATGCGGGCCACCTCGTTCGACACCGAGGCGGCGGCGATGATGGGGATCGACATCGACCGGGTGATCCGGTTCACCTTCATCCTCGGCTCGGCGCTCGCCGGGGCCGCAGGCGTGATGTTCGCGCTGCGCGCACCCGCCTCGGTCACGATCGGGTTCATCGCCGGGCTCAAGGGGTTCACGGCGGCGGTGATCGGCGGGATCGGGTCGATCCCGGGCGCGGCCGCCGGCGGCCTCATCCTCGGGATGGCCGAGGCGTACACGCAGGGCTACATCTCGACCCGCTGGTCGGATCTCTGGGTGTTCGTGCTCCTGATCGGGTTCATGCTCTTCCGACCGCAGGGGCTCTTCGGCCAGGCGGACATCAAGAAGGTGTGAGGTGATGGAGACCGGCGACACGCCACGCGAGCAGCAGACGGGGCCCCGCGTCGGCGTCGACGAGTGGGTCGCGCGGCACGGCGAGAAGCGCGGCCTCCGCGGCGGGCCGCTCGGCCGGGTCGAAGAGGCCTGGACGCGCATCCCCTGGTGGGCGCAGTGGCTGGCCTTCACCGCCGTGATCGCGCTGCTGCCGCTCGTCTTCGACTCAGGGTACGTCCGCCGCGTCGCCTTCGACACCGTCCTCTACATGCTGCTCGCGCTCGGCCTCAACATCGTCGTCGGCTGGGGCGGGCTCCTCGACCTCGGCTACATCGCGTTCTACGGCCTCGGGGCGTACGGGTACGCGCTCCTCTCCTCGGATCAGTTCGACGTCCACCTGACCGCCGTGCCGGTG
>VGCB01000277.1 GCA_016870235.1 Actinomycetota bacterium
CGGGGAGCGCAGGCACGGTGCCCAGACTCGATCGCAAGGGAGGGGTCCCAGGGAACCGCAGGTTCCCGGCTTCAGGATCCGTTGCTCCGCGGATCCGGTACCCGTCCGAACCACCACCACCGGATCCGCGGAGCAACGGCAGCTAACACAGCCCGGCTTCAGGATCCGGGTGTGCGCGCGTCTGCTACGTCGGTCCCTCGCTCAGCAGACGCGCGCACACCCGGCCAGCCAACAGCAGCGCGGGCCTGGCGCTCGTAGCCGTTCGCCGCGTAGCCGGTGCGGAGATAGCTGAGCGGCATGCGAAACGGGCGATGCTGCATCTGCCAGACGTGGCAGAGCTCGTGCACGATCAGGTCGTCGCCGACGTCGGCGCTCCGCAGGAAGATCACGCGGTGCGTGGCGAACCCGTCGAACGGCCGCCACGGCCCGATCCGGAAGAGCCACGGGGTCACCACCACGCGCACGCCGTCGATCGTCACCGGCCGCGGCCACCAGTCGAGCAGGTCGAGACGCGCCTTCGCGCGCGCGAGCCGCGGGTCGGCGGAGCCGGCTACGTGACGACCGGGTCGAGGAGCAGGATCACGCTCCCGTCCTGCGCCTGCGTGTAGTCGTACTGGAAGAGCCGCTTCTGCGTCAACCTGTTCACGCGCTCGAGCTCGAGCTGCGGGATCTCCCCGATCTTCGGTGTCGTGCGCGCAAGCGTCTGCTCGAGCGGGCGCGCGAGCTCGCCGGCAAGGTCGGCCCGCTCGAGGAAGATCATCGTGGGCGCCGCTGCCCCGTCCGGCCTCGGCGGCAGGAAGACGGACACGGAGTTGATGTTCGCCAGGTACTTGAAGGTGTAGAGGGCGAGCTCGAGCGCCTCCCGACGCAGGAGCGTGTGGCGCTCGGCCGACGGCTTGCCGACCGCGATCGAGCAGTTCGTTCCGAACCCGCAGAGCACGTACTGGATGCTGTTCTGCCCGTTGACGCCTGTGAAGACCAGGTCGTCCACCGTCGAGCTGCCGCCGGCGGGGAGGTCAGGCCGGACCGCGATCGTGGAGACGAGGATCTGCGAGCTGCCCTCCGGCTGGTTCGAGGTGATCAGCGGGGGGCCCGCGAGGACGCCGACGAGCTGCTTGCCGCCGAGCCTGTAGCCCTCTGCCACGCGGTTCGCGATCTCCTGGGCGCGGCCGAACGGCGAGCCCTCGGGCACCCACTCCGACCAGCGCTCGCCGACGGCGGCCGTCTGCCCGGGCTCCCGGACGAGGAACGTCGCGAACGCCGCCGCCGCTGCGAGCGCGATGAGTGCGAGCGCCACGTAGATGACGCGAAACCTCCGCTTGACCGTCGGCGGCGGGTCGAGGAACGACGTCTCTCCGGTGGGCCTCGCCGGCTCCGACTCGACGACCCGAGGCTGGGCGTCGGGGTCGTACGGGATCCAGCCCTCCCGCTCGCCGTCAGTGCTGCTGCGGCGCACTTCCGTTTGCTCCCTGGAGAAAGGCGCGCGGCTCATTCGGCCGCGGCATGGGCGAGAACATCGGGTCGGGCCAGACGGCCTCGTCGTTGAGGTCGACGTCGGGGATCGCGATCGACGAGGCCTCGAGCAGATCCATCAGCTCGTCGCCGAAGATCTCCTTGCGCTCCACGAGCACGTCGGAGATGCGCTCGATCGCCTTCCGGTTGAAGAGAACGAGGTTGTGCGCTGCGAAGTACGCCTGACCGAGGACCTGGGCCGCGATCGCCCGCTTTGTCGGATCGCTGAGCACGGCGCCGATCGGATCGACGGCCATGCCGCCGCTCGTCCGCATGCGGTTCATGATCTGCAGGCCGATGCGCTCGAAGCGGTCGAGGACCCGGCGTCGCGCGTCGTCGGGCGTCTCGCCCTCGAGCGGCTCGACGGCGAACGGCTGGGGGCCCATCGCTGCGGCGCCGACCATGAGCGCGGCGTCGGTGGTGGCGCTGTGCACGTCGCCGCCCACGCCGTTCGAGTTCTCGTGGTAGAAGACGCGCTCGGCGGCCATCGCCCCGAGACCCCAGACGATCAGCGCGAAGAGCTCGCTCTGGAAGCGCGAGAAGCGCTCTTCCTTCTCGCGGGCCTGGTGGTGACCTCCGGAGCTGCCGCGCCGCCGGATCGAGAGGCGCGTCGACTCGAAGTCCTTCATGTACGCGTGCCCGGCGATCGCGTGGCCTGCTTCGTGGACCGCGATCGCCTTGCTCTCCTGCGGGATGTACTCGACGCCGATCGCGGTGCCGGACTCGAGCGTCGTGATCGACTCGACGAGGTCCTCCCACACGAACGCGCGACGGCCGGAGTGGTGCGCGATCGTCAGCGCCATCGAGGCGACCTGCTCGATCATCGCCGGCGAGTAGCCGCCCGTGATCCGGGCGATCTCGTCGCGCCGCTTGGGCGTGTCGAGTGCCGAGTCGTGCGCGACCTTGCCGAGGTACAGGTCGAGGATGTCGAGGCGATCCTGCTTCGTCGGCGTGCGGAACGAGACGTGCCGGCCGAGCCGCCCCGGCCGCGTCAATGCGGGATCGAGCGAGCCGATCGGCACGTTGGTGGCGCCGATGAAGTAGATCTGCTCCTTCCGCGGCTTCGCCGGGGGCAGCCGGAGCGATCGTCCGGCGACCCGTCGCGGCATGATGTAGACGGCGTCGAGGAAGGTGTTGATCCGGTTGACGGACAGCTTCCGGAAGAACGGCGGGTTGTCGATGCCGTCCATGACGACGAGCAGCTGGTTGAGCGCCAGCGAGCCCATCCCCATCCCGCCCGGGAACATGAAGTTGTAGATGCGCATCAGGCCCATCTGGAAGCTGTTGACGCCGGTGGTCGGGGTGTGCCGGGCGGCGAAGAGCCGATCCCGCCAGTCGCGCGTCTCGAGGATGAGGTCGCCGCTCGGGTTGAGCGCGCCCCACGGCCCGTAGAACAGGTGCTCGTGCAGGTCGAGCCGGTCGAGCGGGGCGGCATTCGTGACGGGGTCGAAGCCCGGCGCGCCCTGCCCGAGCGACTGGCGCCGCATCCCGACCGCGTCGATCTCGTCGATGAAGACGATGCACTGGCCGCCCCACTTGCGGGCGAGCTTCTTCGCGCGGGCGGCGAGGATCCGGACGATGATCGCGTCGATGCCGATGAACGTGGCCGCGAACCCCGAGCCCGGCATCGAGATGAACGGCGAGTTGAAGCCGGTCGCGATCGCCTTCGCGAGCATCGTCTTGCCGGTGCCCGGCTGACCGAGGAAGAGGACGCCTCGCTCGCGCTTGCCGCCGGCCCGCTCGAACTGCTCGCCCGACTGCCAGATCGAGACGATCCGGCGGATCTCCTCCTTCGCCTCCGCCTGCCCGCGGACGTCGTCGAGCTTCACGCCCCACTGCGCGTCGCCCGGCTCGAACGACTTCATCTGCAGGAGGTTCATGATCAGCAGCGGCCCGAACAGGATCAGGAAGTTGAAGATCATGTAGAAGGGGAACATGATCAGCAGCGGCAGCATCGTGAGCAGCGTCCCGAACGGGAAGAAGAGCCAGAGCAGCATCCCGAGGGTCCCGAAGAAGACGAGCATCCGGAACCAGAACCGCCAGAACCATCGGCGCCGCCGAGAGACCACGTCCTGCTCGCGGAGCTGGGGCGTCTCGAGCCCGAACAGGCTCGGCCGCGGCAGCAGGCGGTGGAAGAGCAGGTCGGAGAACCCGCGAAGCGCGACGACGAGGCCGGCCGTGCCGAGGAGGGACTCCCACCAGTTCCAGCCGACCTCCTGCTTGAGCCAGACGAAGACGGCCGGGCTCATGAGCACGGCGACGATCGTCGCCGCGCGGGTCAGCCGCTTCCAGCCGTGCGCGAGCTCCCGGTTCGCCTCGACGTCAGCCGAGGACGTGGGAAATGGGTCTGAGCTCGACATGCCTAGTGGTGAGTGTACGCCCCGTCTTCCGGGTGCATGTTGGTTCGGCGTTAAGCACCCCTGTCCGCAGCTGCCCCTTTCGAGGCCGCTGGTAGCGTCACCTGCATGACCACAGCGACGATGCACACGAGCGAGGGGCCGATCGAGCTCGAGCTCTACCCGGCTGACGCGCCGAAGACGGTCGAGAACTTCACGAAGCTCGCCGGCGAGGGGTACTACGACGGGCTCACCTTCCACCGCGTGATCCCGGACTTCATGATCCAGGCAGGCTGCCCGCGCGGCGACGGCACCGGCGGCCCCGGCTACACGTTCGAGGACGAGTTCAACGACCACCCGGTCGCCCGCGGCGCGCTCGCGATGGCGAACGCGGGCCCGAACACAAACGGCTCGCAGTTCTTCATCGTCACTGCCGACGCCTGCCCGTGGCTCGACGGGCGGCACACGGTCTTCGGCCGGGTCGCTGCGGGGCAGGACGTGGTCGACCGCATCTCGGCTACCGACCGCGACGGCCGCGATCACCCGACGTCGCCGATCACGATCGACCGGCTCGAGCTCGCGTAGCGGCGCCGGCGGCGCGTCCGCCGAGCCGCCCGTGTAGGCTCTCCGTGGGGAGGGAGCACGGCGGCGGTGGCGAACGGTTGCGGCGACATGAGCGAGGCTTCGGCAGCGGTCCCGAGCGGGTTCCGCGACGCGATCGCGCGCGCCCGTCTCGCGACCGCGGACAGCGTCCTGACCCCCGCGCCGCCGCCGGACGCGACCTCCGCGGACGCCGACCCGGCCGACCGCTT
>VGCB01000278.1 GCA_016870235.1 Actinomycetota bacterium
GCATCGGCCGCGCCGTCGCCGTCGCGCTCGCCGGGGAGGGCTTCCGGGTCGCGGTCGTCGGACGGCGGCGTGACGCGCTCGCCGAGACCGCCGCGCTCACGGGCTCCGCCGAGACCCTCGTCTGCCCCGGCGACGTCGGCAGCCCCACCGACGTCGGCGCGGCGTTCGAGGCGCTGACCGCCCGGTGGGGTCGGCTCGACCTGCTCTTCAACAACGCCGGCGTCGCCCCGGCGCCCGCACCGATCGAGGAGGTCGAGCTCGAGACGTGGCGTGCGACGATCGACGCCAACCTCACCGGGGCCTTTCTCTGCACGCAGCAGGCCTTCCGGCTGATGAAGGCGCAGGATCCGCGCGGCGGCCGGATCGTCAACAACGGCTCGGTCTCGGCGCACGTGCCGCGTCCGCACGCCGCCGCGTACACCGCGTCGAAGCACGGGCTGACCGGGCTCACGAAGCAGACCTCGCTCGAGGGCCGCGCGTACGACATCGCGTGCGGGCAGATCGACATCGGCAACGCCGCCACCGACCTGGCTCAGGCGTTCGTCGGCCCATCGCTCCAGCCCGACGGCAGCCGCCGGCAGGAGCCGTTCATGGCGGTCGACGACGTCGTTCGCGCCGTCCTCTACATGGCGAGCCTCCCTCTCGACGCCAACGTCCAGTTCATGACCGTGATGGCGACGGCGATGCCGTACGTCGGCCGCGGCTGACGACAGCACGGAGAGATGGAGCCGAGGGGGATCGAACCCCTGACCTTTCGGATGCCATCCGAACGCTCTCCCAGCTGAGCTACGGCCCCGGGAGGTACGTCAGTGTAGCGTCGAACGTGTACGCCTTCGCCCGGTTGACAGACCTCTCCCGGCCGTTGCGGGCCGGGTCTAGGCGAAGGCGGGCGAGACGGGCGCCCTTCCGATCGGGGCCAATGTCCATGACGACATGTTCGTCGTCATCTCGGACAACTACAGATGTGGAGCGAGAAACGCTTCCAGCGTCGGCAACGGCTGAGCCCCCACGATGCGCTCGGTCTCCTCGCCGCCCCGGAGGAGGACGAGGAGCGGGATGCTCGCGGCGCCGAACCGCTGCGCGAGCGTCGGGTTGGCGTCGACATCGACCTTGACGACCTTCAGCTTCCCGGCCTGCCGGGCGGCCAGTCGCTCGAGCACTGGCGCGACCGCCTTGCACGGCCCGCACCACTCGGCCCAGAGGTCGACGAGCACCGGCAGCGCCGTTGCCGTCTCGCCTGCGAACGTCGTCTCGTCGGCCGACACAAGCCAGGGAAGGTAGGCCGCGCAGCCCGGGCACTTCGGCGCACCCGGCGCCGCCGGACGTACGCGGACGCGCTTCTCGCAGGACGGGCAGCTGACGACGGTGCCGTCCACGACGTCGCTCAGGCCGTGGCGGCCGCCAGCTTGGGGACGTCGCTCCAGAGATCCTCGAGCCGGTAGAAGGCCCGGGTCTCCGGGGTGAAGACGTGCAAGACGACGTCGAGGAAGTCGACCACGATCCAGGTCGCCTCGGGCAGCCCACCCGTCGACCGGGCGATCAGCCGCTCCTCCCTCTTCAGGACGCCCGTCACCTCGTCGACGATCGACTTCGTCTGCCGCGGGTTGCGCCCGGTCGCCAGCACGAAGAAGTCGGTGTATGCGCACACCGTCCGCATGTCCAGGATCACGACGTCCGTCGCCAGCTTCTCCTCGCAGAGAGCGGCGATGCGGTGTGCTTGCTCGATGGAGGTCAGGCTCGTCGTGTCCTTGGCTTCGATGCACTCAGTGTACCCAGGCGACCTCATCGGTACAGCCCGAGCCGGGCGATCTCGGCGGCGACGGCGGGCGCGACGAGCCCGTCGATCGGCTCTCCGGCCCGCACCTTCTCCCTGATCGCGGTGGAGGAGACGGGCAGCGGCTCGATCGCGAAGAGCTCGACGCGATCCGGCCGCCGGAGCGCGCCGAGCACGTCGTCGAAGACGGCCGTGTCCACGCCCGGCCGGGTGGCGACGCCGAGGCGCGCGAGCTCCAGCACGCCGTCGGGCTCCTTCCAGGCGAGGAAGGTCGCGAACTCGTCGGCCCCGATCAGGAAGACCGGGTCGCGCAGGCGCAGCTCGCGGAGCGAGTCGATCGTGCGCGCGTGCCGATCGAGCGTCACGTCCGCCTCGTCGAGCGGAGCGAACGCGAGCTCCGCGAGGTGCAGGCGGATGGAGGCGTCGGTCTCGACCTCCCTGTGCCCGGGATCCTCGATCACGCGGACGAGCAGCCGGTCGAGCCGGAAGCGGTCGATCGCCGTGCGCGCGAGCGCGACGTGCCCGACGTGCGGCGGGTTGAACGCGCCTCCGAGGATCCCTACTCCCATTCGAAGACCTCCTCGCCGATCTCGACCACGGCGCCCTTCCGCACCCCGGCCGCGCGCAGCGCCGCCTCGAGCTCGCCCTCGTCGTCCGGGGCGTCGCCGGCAACCCGGAAGCCGCGGTCGGTCCGGAGCACACGGTAGGAGGCGCGCCGCGGCGGCTGCGGCCGGTACTCGAGGAACTCGGGGAGCTCGGGCTCGGCGTCGTCGGGAGCGGCCTGCTCCTCGGGGCACCGCTCGAACAGCGTCTGCACGAGCCCGTCGATCCCGGCGCCCGTCGCGCACGAGACGCGCAGGACGTCCACGATCCGCGGGTCGGCGACCGCGAACGGAGCCGGCGCCGGCGTCAGATCGGCCTTGTTCAGCACCACGATCTGCGGCCGCTCGTCGAGGCCGGCGCCGTACGCCGCGAGCTCGCGGTCGATGACGCCGAACCGCTCGTCGGCGTCTCCCTCGGAGCCGTCGATCACGTGGACGAGCAGGCGCGCCCGCTCGAGGTGGGCGAGGAACTCGTGGCCGAGCCCGATCCCCTCGCTCGCCCCCTCGATCAGCCCCGGGACGTCGGCCACCGTCAGTTGCCGCCCCTCCGGCCCGTCGACCGTGCCGCGCACGGGGCTGAGCGTCGTGAACGGGTAGTCGGCGACCTTCGGCGTCGCGTTCGAGATGCGTCGCAGGAGCGACGACTTGCCGGCATTGGGAAGCCCGGCGAGCGCCGCGTCCGCCATCAGCTTCAACCGGAGGTCGAGCTCGCGCTCCTCGCCCGGGAGCCCCGTCTCCGCGAACCGCGGCGCCTGCCGGGTGGGCGTCGCGAAGCGCGCGTTGCCACGGCCGCCGCCGCCGCCGCGGGCGGCGTCGAGGCGCGCCTCGTCGCGTCGCAGGTCGGCGACGAGCGTCCCGTCGGCCGCGTCGAAGACCTGCGTGCCAACCGGCACGCGCAGGACGACATCGGCGCCGTCGGCCCCGTGCTTGTTCGCGCCCCGACCGTTGCCGCCGCGCTCGGCCGCGAACGACGCCCGCTGGCGAAAGGCGGAGAGGTCTCGGAGGTCGCGGTCGGCGACGATCACGACGTCACCGCCCCGGCCCCCGTCGCCGCCGCTCGGGCCGCCTTTCGGGACGTACTTCTCGCGCCGGAACGCGAGCCCGCCGTCGCCGCCGCGACCGGCCTTGACCCGGATGCGGGCACGATCGTGGAACATGGGCAGAGGATACGAGGGGCGCCCGCGCGCCGGTCGGGGGTCGTCAGTCGCCGGCGGCGACCGAGACGAACCGCTTGTCCCCGCTCCGGCGGAACTCGACCACGCCGGGCCGGAGCGCGAACAGGGTGTCGTCGCGCCCGAGGCCGACCCCCGGCCCGGGGCGGAAGCGGGTGCCGCGCTGGCGGACGATGATCATGCCGGTCTTCACCTGCTGCCCGGCGAAGATCTTGACCCCGAGCCGCTGCGCGTTCGAGTCGCGGCCGTTCTTCGAGGATCCGAGGCCCTTCTTGTGTGCCATCTCAGGCCACCTCCTCCGTCGCCGCCGTCTCCGACTTCTTCGTGCGCGTGCGCGTCTCCGCGCCGATCGACTCGATCTCGATCCGCGTCAGCGACGCCCGGAACCCCGTGTGGCGGCGATAGCCGGTGCGCTGGCGGTACTTGCCGATGCGGATCTTCGGTCCCTTCTCCTGGCCGACGACCCGGGCCGTGACCGTGATCCCCTGCGGGGCCACCTGCGGCCCGTCCTTGCCCCCGACGAGGAGCACGTCCGGCGTGAAGGTCGCGCCGTCGTCGAGGCGGACGCGATCGACGAGCAGCCGCTGACCCTCGCTGACGCGGTACTGCTTGCCTCCGAGGGAGATGATGGCGTAGATCATCGCGGACGTGCTCTCTGTCGATGCCTCGGTCGAATCGGATCGGGAGGGGTCGCGTGCGAGGTGCCCGCGAGCCGGTTGATCATACCTGAGCCCAGGAGCGGGCCGGCGGCGGCCGGCCCGCGATCAGCGCTTGTCGAAGTCGTGGATCCACTCCGACATCGGCACGTACCCGGCTTCGGCGTCGGCGTCGTCCGCGTCGGCCGCGTCGCCTGCCTGCACGGCCGCAGCGGGTGCGACGGCCGGCGCTTCCTCGGCCTCCGCCTCGTCGTCCGCCTCGGTGGCGACGTCCTCGTCCTCGTCTTCGCCGTCCGGCGGGCCGGCAACCGCCAGCGCCTCGGTCGCGGCTTCGGCAGCGAGATCGCCCTCGGCGGGCTCCTCCGCGACCGCCTCCGCCGGCGGCCCGCTCGCGGCGACCCAGGCGAGGACGGCGCCGCTCGCGACGGCGACACCCTCTGCCACCTCGGCG
>VGCB01000279.1 GCA_016870235.1 Actinomycetota bacterium
CCGTCCGCGTGAGCACGAACGCGCACGCCGGTGCCGGCGACGCCGGGCGATGGCCGCTGGCCGTCGAGATCGCCCCGGCGGAGACCGTGGCGCACGCGTTCTACGTGGAGACGGTCGAGCGGTTGCTCCGCGCGCTCTGGGAGCAGGACCTGCAGGCGGTCGCGCTGTGCGCGTTCGCGGACGAGCTGCCGCGAAAGGGCGGCTCCGGGCGCGGGCACGGCCGCCGGGTCTGAGCCCGGATCCACCGATTGGCGTGAACGCGGGGCGCCTGCCGGGGTCGTAAGGACGTGCGCGGGACAGGTCGGGAATGCTGTCGCGCGGAGCGCACCGGCAGGGCGAGCCCGGCAGGATGCACACCGCCCGCGCCAATCGTGGATCCGGGTTGAGGACATCCCGCGACGCCGCGCGGCGGATCGACGCTCAGCGGATCAGTCGGCGCCGACGGTGATCGCCATCACCGGGCAGACCGTCGAGCCGTAGGCGGCGTCGCCGTGCAGCTCCTCGGGCGGGTGCTCGAGCCATTCGAGCGCGCCGTCGTCCCCGAACCAGAAGACGTCCGGCGCGGCGGCCACACACTCACCGTGCCGTTCGCAGAGCTCGAGGTCGACGCGGACGCGCACGGGTGGCTCCGATCAGAGGTTCGCGAAGACGACGGGGAAGGCCTGGTAGCGCTCGCTCGCGGTGTCCGTGCGAAGCGCCGGCCGCGGCGCGGACGGGTCGGGCGCGATCCCGGCCTCGAGCAGGAGGACGAGGAGGCGGGGAACGGCGCCGAGCGAGGCCCGCCCGCCGGTCGGTGCGTTCGGGCCGCCGATCGCGAACGAGCGGCCCAGACAGGTGTGGGGGCCGACGCCGAAGGCGTACGCCCAGCGCGGCAGGCCGCGCACCGTCCGGTCGGGATCGAAGGCGTCGGGCTCGCCCTCGACGATCGTTCGATCCCTGTTGCAGGCGTTGAGATCGACGGCGATGCGCTGGCTCTCGTCGAGATGCCGGCCGGTCGAGAGATCGACGGGGCACAGGGTCTTCCGGATCAGAGCCGGCACGACCGGGTGCAGGCGAAGCGCCTCGGCTGCAGCCTCGCGGAGGAAGGCGGGATCGGACAGCCGGTCGGCGCGATCGGGGTTGGCGTCGCGCCAGCGCCAGAGCTCGGTGACGATGTGCGGGATCGAGTGGGAGGTCGTGCTCGTCGAGGCGACGACGAAGAAGACGACCTCGTTCAGCATCTGCTGCTCGTCGAGCGAGGGCTCGCGGGCGAGCTGCACGAGCAGGTCGACGGGGGGCTCCTCGGCCTCCCCGACGGCATGGCGGGCGAGTGCCTGGCGTCGGCGCTCGAGCGACGGGCGGAAGTACGACTCGGCGAACTCCGCCCTGGCCTCGAGCGCCCGCCGCATGATCGCGTCGCGCGCGTCCGGGGGCACCCACTCCGACGAGGCGCCCTCGCCGAAGACCTCCGAGTAGCGGTGGATCCGGGCGACCGCCTCGTCGCCCTCGACGCCGTCGATCCCGATCAGCGCGGAGATCATCGGGATCAGCGCGGCCCGGGCGAGGTCGATCAGGTCGTCCCGGACGAGGCCGTCGGCTTCCCGCTCGGCCGCGCGCGCCGCGAGCCTGCGGTGGAAGGCGGGGACGAGGACGTCGTGCTCGTAGCGCTCGATCGGCTCCTTCGTGAACAGGATCGACTCGATCCGGCGGCGATGCGCGTGCTCCTCGCCCGAAAGCGTGTTCACGTTGCCGCCGATCAGCTGCGCGCTCGCGCCGAAGTGGAGGTCCGAGCGGATGTGGGGAGAGCCGAGGACGTCCTTCGCCTCCACCGCGATGTCGACGAGCGCGAGGTCGGAGGGAAGGGACGCGTACGCCATCGCCGCCGATCGTGTCAGTCCGGCGGCGGCGGTGCAAGCCCTCCGCGGTCGTAGGATCGGCTCCGGCGAGCACGAAGACGCAGGAATGTCCGACCAGCGCGCGGGCGCGCACCACCTTCGGTTCCTGCGAGCGGCCGCGCCGCACCATGCCGGGACGTTCGGCGCCGACCGCTTCGGCCGCGCGGCCGAGCACGTCGCCCGGTTCTTCGGGACGCCGCAGTACATCGTCGGGCAGACGGTCCTTGTCGCGCTCTGGATCGCGCTCAACACGAGCGCCCTGATCGGCGCCGTCCACTTCGATCGCTACCCGTACATCCTCCTCAACCTCGCGTTCTCGCTGCAGGCGGCGTACGCGGCGCCGCTGATCCTGCTCGCGCAGACGCGGCAGGCCGATCGCGACAAGGCCCATGCCGAGGCGGACGCAGCGCACCGCGAGGAGATCGCGGCGGCGCAGACGCGCCTGATCGAGGAGAACACGCGGCTGACCGAGCACGTCGCCGAGCTCAGCGACAAGATCCACGGGCTGACCGAGGCGATCGCGGATCGCGTCGGGCCCCGGCCGTAGCGCGGGCTCCCGACGGGCCGCGTTCGTGCGTGCCGCCGTTCGGCCGCTTCCTGCGCCGCGGAAGCGCACGTTGGAACGAAGTTGGAACGGTTTGGAACAGACACGCAACACTTCGAGCGTTAGGCTCATTGCCAGAAGGGGAGGAGGCCGGTGGCCCAGGGACAATGGCCGTTTCGGACAGGTGGGGCCCGTCCCGAGTGGAGTGCCGCTCGACTACCCGCTCGCGCCCGCCCGGCCGCACCCGCACATGCTGCGGTCACTGCTCGGAGCGCTCGCGTGGATCGAGCGTGAGCACCCGCAGCCGGCCGGCGTGCACCTCCTCGGCGACTCCGCCGGCGGGAACCTGGCGATGATGCTCGCGATCCTGAGCACGAACCCCGACGTCTTCTCCCGCTACGATCGCCGCCGCACCTACCTGGGGCCGCCGATCGCGAGCGTTGCCTCGCTCTACGGGATCCTCGACCGGCACACGTGGGTCGAGGACGGGTTCCCCGACGCGCGCGTACTGCTCGAGGCGTACGCGGGACCGAGCGCGACGAGCCTCGCGGTGACCGAGGAGAACGCGATCACGCCGATGGACATCGACCGGATCGAGCGGCTGCCGCCCACGTTCCTCGGAGCCGGCACCAGGGACGCGCTCGCGCGCTCCTCCCGCGTCGCAGCCGCCCGGTTCCAGGCGGCGTTCCCGCACGTCGAGCACAAGACGTACCCGGGAGCGCGGCACGGGTTCTTCGGCGGCGGCCGGGGCAGCAGGCAGCTGCGCGCGGACGTGGCCGCGTTCCTGCTCCGCCACGATCCGTTCGCCTGACCACTTGAGCACCGGCCGGGTCGGGGACCAGGTCTTGCATGTTGCACCGACGCGCAACATGCAAGACCTGACCCCGGTTCCCCGCCCCTCCGGCTCACAGCTCGCCGTCGGGAAGCTCGCCGGCGCGGAACCGCTCGACCTGGGCGGGCGTGAAGGGCTGCGAGTCGGCCAGCGAGGCGTCCGCCTGGTACGCACGGAACAGATGGGCGATGTAGTGCATCCGCTGATCGAGCACGGACCAGTCCGTGGCGCCGCAGTCGTCGACCGCCGGCGGCGCCGGCTCGTAACAGGCGAGCAGCGCACGTAGCTCCGCGTCCTCCACGGGGGGCAGGTCGACGTCGAGGTGGCGGTCGAGCTCCAGGAAGGCGGAGGGCAGGGTGAGTACCATGAACGACTCGGTGATCAGCTCGCGGCTGAGCTTCGTGAGCTCACGCTGGACCGGCCAGGCGAGCCACCGCTGGCGGCGCTTGGGCGCGACCGCCGCCTCCAGCGCCTCCCGGATCTCGGGCTGGAGCCGCGCCTGCTCGTGCAGCCCGATTTCGAGGTTGGCGAGCACGATCGGCTCGCCCTCGCCGGCTGCGGCGTAGCGCGCGAACGCCTGGCGCAGAAGCGGCGGCTCGTCTGGTGGACCGAGGCCGTCGAGCCAGCGCGCGAACACCAGGCCGATCTCCTCGAACACCTTGAGATTCCCTCGCCCCACCGCGTCGCTTGCCAGGCGCAGGGCGTCGAACGGCGTGTGCAGCCGCTGCAGCCGTCCGCGCCGCAGCAGCCACCGCGTCAGCGAGCGGATCGGATGTAGCAGCTCGGCATCGTCGCCGAGCTCGCGCTCGACGCGGTCGAGCACGTCCTCACCGCGGATCGTGCGCCCCGCCTGGCGTGAGGCCCACGTGGCGAACGTGCACCAGTTCACGCGGGCGCTGCCGCGGTCGGCCACGGCCGCCGACAGCCGCCAGTAGCAGTAGGTGATCTCGAGGTTGCGGATCGCCGGATCGGCGATCCCAACGATCCGCTCCACCTCCGGCACCATCATGGCCGCACGGCGAGCGAGCAGCGGATGGAGGCGTCGTCGCGAAGCCGATTCGCGGCCACCAGTCGCTCCCATGCGACGCTGCCGAGCACACTCGCATCGTTCCCGGGGAGGGCAGACGGCGCACTCCTTGCCGGGATCATCGAGCTCTTCGACGCCCACGTCGGCCGTCTCACTCCCGCCACCATCACCAAAGCATGCCGACGGCGCGATCGTGACGGAAGCAGCGCAGGGAAGCAGGGCGACTACTGGCGTTCACGACCCTGTACGGGCGCAGGTGACGTTCAGCGCGCTCCGAAGCAGAACGTCCAAGGCAGGCGGTCGGAGGCCGACATCCCCTGAACGAGGCGAGCCATCCCGTCGATCTCCCTGCCGGCGAGAATGCTCACCCCCG
>VGCB01000280.1 GCA_016870235.1 Actinomycetota bacterium
ACGCGCCCTGGTCGGGCTACGGCGAGAGCTCGATCGGCGCCGAGCGCGGCGAGGCCGGGTTCGCCGAGTTCTTCCAGGTGAAGCACGTGCAGTTTCCGCTCCGTTGATGAAGAGAAGTGCACCGCGTGCTTCATCGTGTCCTCCGCGTTTCCGGAGCTCGCCGGCGCCGCTTCGATGCGCGGCCTCGGGCGACGGTATGGCAGACATGCCGTCGAGGCAATGGACAGGATGGCAAGAGAGTGCGAGCGAGGATTGTGGAAGTCACATCACGCGGGTCGGCAGTGCGATCGGAACACATTTGTTGCAGTCTGCAACAGACACGCAACACGTTCGCCGATAGGATCGATCTCGAAGGGGAGGAGGCCGGTGGCCCAGGGACAATGTCCGAAACGGACAGGTCGCCTGTGGAATTCCTGCGACTCCGGACGGTTCGACGCGCGTCAGGCCGACAGGTAGCCGCCGTCCACGTCGACCGCCGTCCCGTTGACCATCACCGCCGCGTCCGTCGTCAGCCACACGGCGACGCGGGCGATGTCGTCGGGAGCGGCCACGCGCCCCGCCGGGTGCTTCTCCGCCATCGCCTGCATCGCGGGCCCGAACTCGCTCTCTCCCATTACGTCGCGAAGGACGGCCACGCCCTCGGTCTCGACCATCGTCGGCGCGACGGAGACGACGCGGATGTCATGAGGCCCGAGCTCGACCGCGAGCGCCTTCGTCAGCCCGTGGATCGCGTGCTTCGACGCCGTGTAGTGCGTCAGCCCCGGACCGAAGGCGCGATACCCGTTGACCGAGCCGAGGGTGACGATGACGCCGCCCGCGCCGCGCGCGATCATGTGCCGTGCCGCCGCACGCGCGCCGACGGAGGCGCCGCGGACGTTGATCTCGAACACCCGGCCCCAGGCCTCGTCGTCGATCGCGTCGATCGTCTGGTTGGGGTAGATGCCTGCGTTGCAGACCATGATGTCGATCTTCCCGTGGCGCGAGACGGCGCCGTCGACGAGCGCGTCGATCGTCGGCGAGTCGCGCACGTCGACGAACGCGCCCTCGATCGTGCCGCCTGTCTCCTTCGCGATCGCGGCAACGGTCTCGGCCAGCGCGCCCTCGTTGATGTCCGCGGCGACCACGGTCGCGCCCGACTCGACGAGGCGGCGGCTGATCGCCCGCCCGATCCCGAGCGCAGCACCCGTGACGACGGCGACGCGGCCGTCGAGACGGGAGAGCTCGGCGAGGCTGCGGTCGGAGACGTCCTTGATCGGCATCGAATGCACCTTTCGTGTCGGATCGGGGGAGGCGAGGATAGACCGGCGAGGGGTCGGATGCGGGGCGCGGCGGGGTCGAGTCAGCGCGCGCCCGGTCACCGGCGAGTAGAGCGAGCGCGCGCCGCGCCTCTCACGCCGGCTTCTTGGCGATCATCCCCAGCCGCCGGATCCGCATCACGAGTTCGTCGTGCTGGTTGTAGCCGCGGTGCTCGAACTCGACGATCCCCCAGGCGGGCCGGCTCTTCGACTCGCGCTTCGAGAGGATCGTCGTCTCCGACCGCAGCGTGTCGCCGATGAACACAGGCGCGACATGCGTCATCTCGGTGTACGCGAGGTTCCCTGCGGTCGTCCCGAGCGTCGTGTCGTAGACGGTGAGGCCGGCGACGAGCGCAACCGTGAAGAGGCCGTTGACGACCTGGCGGCCGTGCTCGGTCGTCTTCGCGAACTCGGCGTCGAGGTGGAGCGGCTGCGGGTTCATCGAGAGCGCGCAGAAGAGGAGGTTGTCGGTCTCGGTGACGGTGCGGCTCGGCTCGTGGCGCATCACGAGCCCGGGCTCGTAGTCCTCGTAGTAGCGGCCTGGCATCAGGGCACCTCCTGGGTCGGGCTGTCGGTCGGGATCTGAAGCAGCCGGCGGAGCTCGGCGCGGCGGATCTTGCCGGTGTCGGTGCGGGGCAGCGCGTCGACGACGTGGAACCGGCGCGGCACCTCGTACGGCGCGAGGCGATCTCGCACGGAGGCGGCGAGCTCGCGTTCGAGCTCCTCACGCGGCCGCTCGCCGTCGTACAGCTCGAGGACTGCGGTGACGATCTGGCCGCGGAGCTCGTCCGGCTCGCCGACGACGGCGACGGCGCGCACGGCCGGATGCCGCGCGAGGCATTCCTCGACCTCGCCGGGGCCGATGCGGTAGCCCGCGCTCAGGATGACGTCGTCGCGCCGACCCTCGTGCCAGAGGTAGCCGTCCTCGTCGCGACGGCCGAGGTCGCCGGTCCGCTGCCACGCGCCGACGGGAATCGGTCCGTCGACGCCGTTCCAGTAGCCGAGGAACATCGCGGCGGTCGAGCCGTGGAAGGCGATCTCGCCGAGCTCCCCGGCCGGGAGCTCGTTGCCGTCGTCGTCGAGCACGGCGGCGCGGGCCCGCGGGTACTCGAGCCCGACGGAGCCCGGCTTGACCGGGAAGAGCGTGCCGCTGTTGCCGACGATCGCGGAGGCCTCCGTCTGGCCGTACACCTCGTTCGGCGTCAGCCCGAGAACGGCCCGGCACCAGTCGATCACCGCCTCGCCGCAGCGCTCGCCTCCGGTCATCACGGTACGGAGCGCGAGGCGGCGAGCGCGATCCTCGACCCCGGTCGCCTCGCGCAGGAGCTTGAGCGCGGTCGGCGGGAGGAAGCTCGCGGTGACGCCGTGGTGCTCGAGGTGCGCGAGCACCTCGTCGGCGTCGAACCCGCGCGGGCGCCACACGACGAGAGGGCGACCCGAGCGGAGCCCGATGAAGAGGCAGTTGACGAGACCGCCGGTCCACGCCCAGTCGGTCGGGCTCCACATCACGTCCGCGTCGAGGGGATAGAGGTCGTGGGCAAGCGAGATCGGCTCGACATGCGACGGAACGACGCGCTGCGCGTGGAGGGCGCCCTTCGCCTGACCCGACGTGCCGCTCGTGTACATCAGTACGGCCGGGTCCTCGAGCGTCGTGTCGGCCGAGGCACGGTGAGGTCGTGCGAGCGCGAGGGCGTCGTCCCACTCCGTCGACCCGTAGAAGAGCCATCGGGTCGCGCTGAGGACGGCGTCGTCGAGGAGCCAGCCGTGCGTCGAGCCGTCGGCGACGCCGACCCGTGCGCCGGAGTCGACGACGCGGTGCCGGAGCGCGTCCGGTCCCGCCATCGCGGCGAGCGGGACGGCCACGGCGCCGAGGCGCTGGATCGCGAGATGGACGATCGCGCACTCGAGCGACTGCGGAAGGCAGACGGCGACCCGGTCGCCGCGGGCGACGCCGGTCGCCTCGAGTACGTTGGCGAGCCGCGAGGAGCGCTCGGCGAGGTCGCCGTACGTCACCTCGAGCGGCGGCTCGTCGCGGCCGCGCGGGACGACGAGCGCGACACGGCCCGGCTCGTCCGCCCAGCGGTCGCAGATGTCGGCGGCGACGTTGTAGCGCGCCGGCAGGGGCGTCTCCATCCTCGCCCGGACGGCGAGGTAGTGCTCGACCGAGGGGGCGGTCACGCCCTTGCGACCTCTGGGTCTCCGTCGGCAGTCGTACCGGTGAGGCGGACGCGGTCGCCGACCTCGACGGGCCCCGCGGCGTGCGCGAGGATCCGCGGCCCGTCGTCGAGGTCGACGTAGGCAAGCGTGTACGGCGGCTCCCGGCCGGAGACGGCGACGCGGACCGTCGTGTGCGACCAGACGGTGCCCTCGGGGCCGAACAGCCCGGTCTCGAGCGAGCCGCGGCAGACGGGACAGTGCGGTGCGGAGCCGACGACCGGGTAGCGGCAGGCGCTGCAGCGGAGCCCGGCGACGCGGTGCTCGCCGTGCTCGGCGATCACCCGCGGTCTCGGGTCTGCGACGCTCGCGCTCTCCTCCACCGGTCAAGAATACGGCGCGCTCGGCGGCGCGAGCGCGGTGGGTCGATGCCGGCGGCGATCGGTCGTGAGGCGTCCAATCCGTACGCGGCGACTACGGGATGCTGAACATCGGGTTACAACTCGGCGGCGGGCGTTGCCCACGCACGACCTTGCGGGTTTGGTGGAGAGGAGCCGTTCTGGCCGTCATCCGACCGAAGGAGATCGTCATGTTCCGAGCGTCACTCGTCCGCGCCATGCTGGTCGCGGCCGTCGTCGCTGCAGTCCTCGTCCCCGTCGCGTCTGCCGGCATGCAGCCCGTGATCGAGGTGAAGTCGAACGTCGGCAAGGTGATCGCAACCGAGAAGAAGCTCGGCATCTACTACTGGGACACCGAGAAGGCCGCGAAGGGGAAGATCCGCTGCACCGGCCAGTGTGCCGTGGAGTGGCCCCCCGTCTACGTCACCGGCAAGATCCCGAAGCACCTGAAGGGCGTGATGGCGACGCTCGGGACGATCAAGCGCGGGGGCAAGCAGCAGCTGACCGTCAACGGCCTGCCCGCGTACACCTACGAGGGCGACACGGCCGGCGTCGTCAAGTGCGACGGCGTCGACGGCTGGCGCGCAGTCAAGGTCTGAGCTCCGCCGCCGCGCGGCGCAGCCGTTCGGGTTGCGCCGCGCGACGGCGATGGGTCGCCGAGCGGGCAGAGTCGGCCCATGGGACGCACGCAGCGACCTCTTGTCCTTCACGGCGAGCCGAGCGATGCCCCTGCACTCGAGTGGTCGTGGGTCGAGCAGCAGCTTCGGCGGCTCCGAGCGGGACCTCGGTCGGGATCGATCG
>VGCB01000281.1 GCA_016870235.1 Actinomycetota bacterium
CCGGCGAAGACGAGGTCGGCGGAGATGAGCGTCCGCGTCCGCTCGTGGAGGAGCGCGACCTGCGTCGCCGAGTGCCCGGGCGCCGGCACGACGCGCCAACCGCCGCCGCGCGCGGGGACGAGGTCGCCGTCCGCGAGCACGAGGTCAGGGTCGGGACGCGGGTAGTAGCCGTCGTCGCCCGGCGCGCGCGTCGACTGCGGCACCTCTTCCTCGGGGATCCCCGCCGCGAGCGCCAGCGCCCGGCGGCGCTCGAACGGCACCGCCGGCTCGCGCATGACGTCGACGCCCGCCGTGTGGCCCGCCGCCATCGCCAGCGGGCAGCCCGCGAGCTCGATCACCGCGCTCGCGAGGCCGTAGTGATCGGTGTGCGCGTGCGTGCAGAGGAGGAGCGACACGTGATCGAGCCGCACGCCAGCGAGCGAGAGCGCGTGCTCGAGGACGCCGAGGCCGCCCTCGAGCGGCGAGCCCGTATCGACGAGGCACCAGCCGTCGTCGCGCTCGAAGAGGAACGCGTTGACCTGGTGACCGGGCGAGTACGGGAGCGGCAGCGAGAGCCACCAGAGCCCCTCCGCGACGGGCGTCGCCCTCGCCTCGTCCGGCGAGCGGCGGACGGGACGGACGTCGACGGGCGATGGTCCCGGAGGGCGCTGCGGCGGCGCGCTACCCACTGATCCGGTCGGCGGCCTCGCGCATTTCCTCCCCGATCGAGGCCGGGATCCAGAAGCCGTCGGTCGCGCGGATCTCGTCGAGATGCCCGGCGATGTCGTCGGCGGTGACCGCGTACGGATCGTCCGCGAGCCACCCCGGCGTCAGCCCGACGAAGACCCGGGCATAGCGGCCGGCGATCGCCGAGTACACCTCGCCGGTGACGGCGCACGCGTCGCTGCAGAGGTACGAGACGAGCGGGGCGACGCCCGACGGATCCAGGCGCGGCCCCAGGATGTGGTGGACGTCGAACGCCGCCTTCCCGCGGGAGGCATGGGCGCCGGGGCCGCGCCAGGGCGCGTTCCCGTACGGGAGGATCGCGTTCGCCGTGATCCCGAACTCGGCGCCCTCGACGGCGAGCGCGCGGACGAGGCCGTACAGCCCTGCCTTCGCCGCCGCGTAGTTCGCGAGCCCGCCCATCCCGAACATGCCCGACGACGAGCTCGTGCACACGATGCGGCCGTGGCCCTTGTCCCGCATCACCTCGAAGGCGGGCTGCGTCACCCAGAACGCGGCCTTCAAATGGATCTCGAGCACGTCGTCGATCTTCGCCGGCGTCAGGTCCTCGAAGTTCGCGTTCAGCAGGAAGCCGGCATTGTTGACGACGACGTCGACGGTGCCGAAGCGCGCGAGCGTCGCCTCGACGAGCGCGCGTCCACCTTCCGGAGTCGCGACCGAGACGGTCGAGAGCAGCGCCTCGCCCCCTTCGGCCTCGATCTCGGCGACGACTCCCGGGGCGTCGGGCGCCATCTCGCCCTCGCCGCCGATGTCGTTGACGACGACGTTCGCGCCGAGCCGCGCGAGGGCCAGCGCATGGGCACGGCCGAGGCCGCGGCCCGCGCCGCTGACGATCGCGACGCGCCCGGCGAGGGAGACTGGCAGAGCGGCCATGTCGCGATCCTACGCAGCCTGCAGCCGGCATTCAACCAACCGGTAGGTTGTTATGCTCGCCCGAAGGGTTCCCATCGGTCGTGCGCCCGGCGGCGCAGCGAGGAGGCAGGTGCAGTGGAGACGCGCGAGGTCGTGATCGTCGAGGCAGTCCGGACAGCCATCGGACGCGGGCACGCCGAGAAGGGACAGTTCCGCGACGTCCACCCGAACGTGCTCCTCGGCACCTGCTACGGCGAGGTGATCCGCCGCGCCGGGATCGAGCCGATGCAGGTCGACGACGTGATCGCCGGCTGCGTGCAGCAGTACGGGGAACAGTCGTTCAACGTCGGCCGGAACGCGTGGCTGCAGGCCGGGCTCCCCTACGAGGTGCCCGCGAGCACGATCGACCGGCAGTGCGGCTCGGCGCAGCAGGCGGTCAACTACTCGACCGCGATGGTCGCCTCCGGCGCCTGCGACGTGATGATCGGCTCCGGCGTCGAGCACATGGGGCGGATCCCGATGTTCGTCGGCCGCAACTGGACCGACGACGTCGGGACGCCGTGGCCGAAGGAGATGTACGACCGCTACGACCTCGTCGACCAGGGCCTGAGCGCCGAGATGATCGCCTCGCAATGGGGTCTCTCGCGCGGCTACCTCGACGAGCTCGGCGCCCGCTCGCAGCAGCTCGCCGAGCGTGCGCAGGCCGAGGGCCGGTTCGACCGCGAGATCGTGCCGATCGAGGTCGACGGCCAGCTCGTCACGACCGATCAAGGGATCCGGCCGGGCACCACGGTGGAGGCGCTCGCGCAGCTGAAGCCCGCGTTCAAGGAGGACGGCGTCATCACCGCCGGGAACTCCTCGCAGATCTCCGACGGCGCGGCGGCCGTGCTCGTGATGGCGCGCGAGCGGGCGGACGAGCTCGGCGTCACCCCGCGGGCCCGAATCGTCGACCACACGACGGTCGGCGTCGACCCCGTGATCATGCTCACCGGGCCGATCCCGGCGACCGAGAAGATCCTGAAGCGCAACAGGATGTCGATCGACGACATCGACCTGTTCGAGGTCAACGAGGCGTTCTCGTCGGTGCTCGGCGCCTGGGTCAAGGACGTGAAGCCCGACCTGGATCGCGTCAACGTGAACGGCGGCGCCATGGCCCTCGGGCACCCGCTCGGGTCGACCGGCGCCCGCCTCCTGACGACGCTCCTGCACGAGCTCGAGCGCTCCGACAAGGAGCTCGGCCTCGTGACGATGTGCTGCGGCGGCGGGATCGGGACGGCGACCCTGATCCAGCGAGTCTGACCGGGGTTGGGATGGGCGTGAGGTTGGATCACCACGTGGCACTCCGGGTGCCCGACATCGAGGCCTCGACGCGGTTCTGGACCGAGGCGCTCGACGGCACGCAGGCGACGCCGGCCGCCCTCCGGACCGGCGGGTACTTCGACGACCTGTTCGGCGCGGGCGCCCAGGTCAAGGTCGTCTACATCACCTTCGACGCCGGGGCGATCGAGCTCTTCGAGTTCGTCGAGCCACGCGTCGACGTGCCCGTCTCCCAGCAGACGGTGGACGGGATGATGCACTTCGGCGTCACCGTCGCCGACGTGCCCGCGACGCTCGCCCGGGTGGAGGCGGCAGGCGGCAAGCGGCGCCTTCCCGTCAACCACGTGGGCGGGCGGCCGGACGCGCCGCGGTTCGTCTACTGCGAGTCGCCCGACGGCCACGTCTTCGAGCTGATGGAGATGACGGTCGAGCAGACGGTGGCCGAGATCCACAAGAACATCGCGCAGATGGAGAAGGAGATCCGCTAGGTGGGCGTCCGAGCCGACCACCACATCTCGCTTCGCGTCGGCGACATCGATCGCGCGATCCGCTTCTACGTCGAGGCGCTCGACGGGCGGCTCGTGTCGGCGCCCGTCGAGCGCGAAGGGCCGTACATCGAGCGGGTGTTCGGCGAGGGCACGCGCGTCAAGGTCTGCCACGTCGCCTTCGACGCGAACGCGGTCGAGCTCTGGCAGTTCCTCTCCCCCGCGACGGCGATCCCCTACGCCGACCAGCGCACGATCGGCCAGATGCACTTCGCGGTCGCGGTCGACGACGTCGCGGCCACGCTCGGCCGGGTGGAGGCCGCGGGCGGGCGGGCGCGCTTCCCGATCGGGAACGTCGCCGGCAAGGAGGGCGCGCACTTCGTCTACTGCGAGGACCCGGACGGCAACGTGTTCGAGCTGCTCGATACGACCCACGCCGAGACCGTGCGCTGGATCATCGACGCTGCGCCCGACGCGGCGCCCGAGAACTGGAAGGGATGAGATGAAGGCGGATGTCGTCGTGGTCGGCGCGGGAACCGCGGGCCTCTGCGCCGCCTCGATCCTCGCCAAGGAGGGCAAGAAGGTCGTGCTGGTCGAGCGCGAGCGGATGCTGGGCGGCCGCTCCCGGCACTGGAACCACCGGGGGCACGAGCTCGGGCTCGGCTCGCACCTCGTCGAGGATCCCGGCGACAGCCTCACCCTCGTCCTCAGCCTGATGGAGCTCACGCTCGAGCACTCCGCGCGCTCCGACTCGATGCCGTTCTGGGACAGGACCGGCTGGAAGCACATCCAGGACTTCTACGCCGGCACGAGCAAGCAGGGGCTCAAGCGCTGCATCGAGGCCTGCGTGGAGACGCCGTACGAGGAGTTCGACCGCTGGGATCACGCGTCGCTCCGCGAGTGGATGCGCCAGTACACCTCCGAGGACGGCGTGTTCCTCGTCTGGGAGGCGATCTCGATGCTCGAGCAGATCACCTCGAAGTGGTGGGAGCACTCCGCCTCCGAGAACCTCTACGTGCGCAAGCTCCACTACTCCCTGAAGAGGACCGCCGGCTACTCCTTCTATCCGATCGGCGGGTGGGAGCGGCTCTGGAACGCGATGGCCGACGCATTCACGTGCGCCGGCGGCACGCTCCTGCAGCCGGCGTCGGTGAGCCGCGTGCTCGTCGAGAACCGGGAGACGAAGGGCGTCGAGCTCGCGGACGGCACCGTCGTCGAGGCGCCGAAC
>VGCB01000282.1 GCA_016870235.1 Actinomycetota bacterium
CGCTTGCGCACCTTCAGGTAGTCGTCCGCGAAGCCAATGGCACCGCAGGCGACGGTGGCGAAGAGCACCGTGAGCGCCGGCCACGTGTAGAGGCTGAGGACGAGGAACGGCGCGAGCGCCGCGACCAGGATCAGGAGCCCGCCCATGATCGGCGTGCCTTTCTTCACCTGGTGGTGCTTCGGCCCCTCCTCCCGGATGTGCTGGCCGATCGACTGGCGCCGCAGCCAGTCGATGAACGTCGGCCCGACGACGACGGCGATCACCATCGCGACCAGCCCTGCCACGAGCACCCTCACCATGCGCGTGCCGACTTCGCGATCAGGGCGGCGATGCCTTCGAGGCCGACGGCCCGCGAGGCCTTGACGAGCACGGCGTCACCGGCGCGCACCATGCCGACGACGTCGGCGAACGCCTCAGCCCCGGGGATCCACCGGGCCTCGCCGGCTGCGTGCGCGAGATAGGCCCGTCCCGCCTCCCCGACGCCGGCGACCGCCTCGATCCCGAGCTCGCCGACGAGCTGCCCGATCTCCTCGTGGTAGCCGGCGCTCGCCTCGCCGAGCTCCGCCATCTCGCCGAGGACGGCGACGCGGCGGCGGCCGGCCGCCCGCTCGGTCAGGTCGAGGAGCGCCGCCCGCATCGAGGTCGGGTTGGCGTTGTAGGCGTCGTTGACGACGAGGCCGCCGCCCGGGAGCTCGTGCACCTCGCCGCGCCAGGGCGAGTGCCGGATCGCGGCGGCGCCCTCCTGCGCCCGATCGAGCGGGAGGCCGAGCGCGTCGTAGGCCTCGAGCGCTCCGAGCACGTTGCCGGCGAGATGGCGCTGGTCGAACGGGAGCTCGAGCTCGACCGCACCACCTGAGACGACGAAGCGCCAGCGATCGCCGGCGCGCTCCACCGTCGTGGGGTCGAAGCGACGGACGGCGATGTCGGACCGCTGCAGGAACGCTTCGAGCTCGGGCACGCCGTCGGGCACGACCGCGACGCCGCCGGCCGGCAGCGCGTCGATCGCCTCCGCGTTGGCCCGGGCGACGTCGGCGACGGTGCCGACGAGCTCGAGATGCTCGGGCCCGATCGAGGAGACGAGAGTGACGACCGGCGGCGCGATCCGGCAGAGCGCCGCGATCTGGCCGAGCCCGCGCATGCCCATCTCGGCGACGAGCACGTCGGTGTCGGGCTCGAGGCCGAGCACGGTGAGCGGCAGCCCGATCTCGTTGTTGAGGCTCCCGGAGGGGAAGACGGTCGGCGTCACCGCGGCGCAGAGGGCGCCGAGCGCGTCCTTCGTCGACGTCTTGCCGGTGGAGCCGACGACGGCGACGATCCGGGCGCGCGAGCGCGAGCGGACGAGGCTCGCCAGCGCGGCCAGAGTCTCCTCCTGGTCGCGCGGGACGAGCGCGGCGGCGCCCCGTGCGAGGGCGTCCTCGACGTACTGGACGCCGGCGTTGAGGGCGACGAAGAGGTCGCCCGGCCGGGCCTCGCGGGAGTCCGCGTGGACGCGACGGACGACGCCGTCGGCCGGCGCGCCTCGATGCTCTCCCAGGTCGAGCTCGGCGACCTCGTCCCACGCGAGCGGGATCATGCGCCGTAGCCCGCCGCGCGCAGCGCCTCGCGGGCGACCTCGCGGTCGTCGAACGGCGTGACGGAGCCGTTCGCCTCCTGCCCCTGCTCGTGTCCCTTGCCGGCGATGACGACGACGTCGCCTTCGCCTGCACCGGCGATCGCGGTGTGGATCGCCGAGCGGCGGTCGGGGTCGATCTCGACGTCGACGCCGGTGCCCTGGACGATCTGCTCGATGATCGCGAGCGGCTCCTCGGAGCGCGGGTTGTCGGAGGTCACGACGACCACGTCGGCGCGCTCGCGGGCCACCTTCCCCATCAGCGGGCGCTTCTCGCGGTCGCGGTCGCCGCCGGCGCCGAAGACGACGGCGAGCCGGCCGGGCCCGAGGTCACGCGCCGACTGCAGGACCGTGTCGAGCGCCCCGGGCTTGTGCGCGTAGTCGACGATGACCGCGAAGGGCTGTCCCTCGTCGATCGCCTCGAAGCGCCCCGGGATGCCGTCGACCGAGGCGATCCCGCGCGCGATCGCCTCGTCGTCGAGGTCGAGCAGCGTGCCGGCGGCGACCGCGCCGAGGACGTTCTCGACGTTGAAGATGCCGCGGAGCCGCGTCGCGATCTCGATCCCCGCTGCCTCGAACCGCGCCCCGTTCCGATCGAGCTTGAGCCGGTCGGCCCGCACCTCCGCGTCGGGCCGGAGCCCGAACGTGACGAGCGGCGCCCGGTGGGCGGCGGCGAGCTCGTCGGCGAGGCGGCGCCCGTGCGGGTCACCGACGTTGACGGCCGCCGGCGGCGGCTCGATGCCGGTGAACAGCGTGCGCTTGGCGAGGAAGTACGACTCCATGTCGCCATGCAGGTCGAGGTGGTCCTGCGAGAGGTTGGTGAAGACGAGCGCGTCGAACCGGACGCGATCGAGCCGGCGGTAGTGGGCGCCGTGGGAGGAGGCCTCGATCGCGACGGCCTCGTCGCCGAGGTCGATCATCTCGCGGAAGAGCCGGTGCAGCTCGATCGCCTCGGGGGTCGTGTGCGGCCCCTTGCGCCGCTCGCCGCCGGCGATCCAGTCGACGGTGCCGACGAGCCCCGTCGAACGCCCCGCGGCCTCGAGGATCGAGCGGAGGAGGAACGCTGTCGTCGTCTTGCCGCTCGTCCCGGTGACCCCCGCCACGGTGAGCCGGCGGGTGGGCTCGCCGAAGAAGGCGTCGGCGGCGACGGCCATCGCGGCGCGGACGCTCTCGACGACCACCTGCGGCACCTGCGCGTCGAGCGGCCGCTCGACGACGAGCGCCACTGCGCCGGCGGCGACGGCGTCCTGGGCGAGCGCGTGCCCGTCGAGGTTGGCGCCGGGGGTGCAGAAGAAGAGCGCGCCGGGCGTGACTGCTCGGGTGTCGTGCGCGAGGTCGGCGATCTCGACGGGGGCGGCGCCGATCACCTCGACGGCCCCGACCGCCCGGCTGATGGCGTCGAGCTGCATCCGCGCCGAAGGCTACCGCCGTCGTCCCGGCCCCTTGCGACCTTCCCGCGTCTGGCTTCAGCCAGACGCGTCTCCGCACCTACCCCGCGCCGATGCAGACGAACCCCGCGAAGATGCGGTCGCGCGGCGGCAGCGCCGCCTGCGCGAGCGCGAGCGCCTCCGCCGGCCGCTTCCCGCCGACGAGATGCGTATGGAACGCGACCATGACCTTCCGCGCGATGCGGTCGGGGATCGGGATCACGCTCGCGATCACCGTCCGCGTCCCCATCGCGAGGAGCGCGGTCGCCATTCCGAGCAGCTCGTCCCCGGGCCGCGCCTCGGAGAGGCCGAGGTCGCACGCGGACAGCACCACCATCCCCGGCGGCCGCTTCAGCTGCTGCAGGTCGTAGACGTTGAGCGGCCCGTCGTAGAGCTCGAGCGAGGAGAAGAGCGGCGCGTCGGCCCGGAAGTGGCCGTGGCAGGCGAAGTGGGCGATGCGCGCTCCGTCCATGGCAGCGAGGACTCGATCGACGCGGGCGTCCGCGCCGGCGAGCGGGCGTCCGCCCGTAACCGACGCGATCACGGAGACCTCGCTCGACGCGCCTCGGAGCCGCGGCCCAACAACCACGACGCTGGGCTTTGTCGCGGCAGCGCGCGCACGGCCGTCGAGCTCGAGCCAGGTCGCCGCGGAGGGAGCGACGCTGAGCGCCGCACCCACGAGCTCTGGGACGATCGCCCATGGCACGCTCAGGAAGGCCGACGAGGGCACGAGGACGAGCAGGGCTGCGCGCCCGCCGGCTCCGTCGACGGGGCACCCCGCGACGAGCTCGGACGCGATCGCCTCGACACGACGCGTCGCCCTGAGCCGGCTCTCGACATCTCGCGCACCGCCGACCCGGGCCAGCGCGAGGCCGAGCTGGCTCGACGACGCCTCCCGACGAGCGCGATCTCCGAGCTCGTGGAGCGAGACTCGGCCGTCTCGCGCGCGGATGGCGAGCAGTCGGCCGTCGTCCGTCTCCACGAGCTGCAGCAAGGTCTTCCCCGCAGGCAGCGCGCGGAGTCGACTGACGTCGCCCCCGGGTCGACGTGCTCCCGCTCGACCTCGTGCCCGCGAGCGCCTCCGGATCGTCTCCTCGATCTCTCGCGCTTCTCTCGCCAGCCGCGCGATCTCCATGGGTCGGGCACTCACCTGCGCGAGACGCTGCTCGAGCGCGCGCAGCCGCCCGAGCTCCCCGACGAGGCCGGAGTCGATCGGACCGGACTCCGCCACCCGCAACGCGCCCGCGCGCGTGCGGTCAGCCCATCGCAACACGCCTTCCGCATCGCCGTCCTGAACCGCGAGCCGCAGGCCCGAGCGAGCGATGCCGGCGCCGAGGGCGGACGCGCCGACCCTGAGGTCGAGCGCCGTCAGGCGCTCGCGATAGCGGTCGATCACCCGCGCGCCCCGCTCGAGCAGACGCTGCGCACGTTTGCCGTCCCCCGATCGCTCGGCGAGATCGGCATCGAGCCGGCAGAGCTCGAGACGGTCGGCGACCACCCCGCGTCGCCGAAGGCGCTCGCGCGCTCCTTCGAGATCCCGAGTAGCGCT
>VGCB01000283.1 GCA_016870235.1 Actinomycetota bacterium
CGCGGTCGTCGTCGGCCAGCGGCCCGCCGACGCGCGCCGCCGCGGGATCGACTTCGCGACGATGCAGCGGGCCAATCCGCGGATCGTCTACTGCGCCCTCTCTGGCTTTGGCGACCAGGGGCCGTGGAAGGACCTGACCGCCCACGGCCAGACGATGGACACCTGGGCCGGGCTCGTCCCCGTTGTCGACGGGCCGCTGCAGCCGGAGACGCGCCGCGGCTGGCGGACGGCCGGCACGACTCTCGGAGGCGTCTTCGCGGCGATGGGGGTGCTGGCGGCGCTCGTCAAGCGCGAGCGCGGCGTCGACCATGCGCAGTACGTCTCGGTCTCGATCTGGCAGTCGGCGATGTGGTGGAGCTGGCGCGACCTCACGACCTACGCGAACCTCGGCACGCCCTGGCTCGACTACACCGATCTCGGCTCGCGCTACAGCTTCTACGCGACCGCGGACGGCCGGGCGATCCTGCTGGCGCCGCTCGAGAAGCGGTTCTGGGAGCGGTTCTGCGACCTCCTCGAGCTGCCGGCCGAGTGGAAGGAGGTCGGCCACTGGGAGGCGACCGGGATGACGCACGGCGCCGGCGCGGCGTTCGACCACGAGCGCCCCGTGATCGCCGAGCGCGTCCGGCGACATCCGCTCGCGCACTGGGTCCCTCTGCTCGTGCACGCGGAGATCCCGTTCGCACCCGTGCTGACCGTGCAGGAGGCGATGCAGAGCGAGCACGCCGAGGTGAACGGGGTGCTGCGCGAGACGACGGTCGGCGGCGCGACGCTTCGCATCCCGGCCGTTCCCGTCCGCTTCTCGGCGAGCGACGACGAGGTGCCAGGCCGGCTGCCGCCCCTGTCCTCCCCACCCGAGCTCGGCGAGCACACGGACGAGGTCCGCGCCGAGCTCGGGCTTCCCCCGAAGGAGCCGTCGTGACCGCCCGTCGCGCGCATCCCCGCGTCTGCGCCCACCCCGTCTCGTTCGCGCCGGAGGTGCGCCTCGGCGAGATGCTCGAGATCGTCTCCCGTCAGGGCATCGGCTGGATCGGCGCCCACCGGCAGCGCCTTCTCGACGAGGGCTGGGAGGAGGGCCTCGACCTCCTCGAGAGATCGGGTGTGGGTGTCGCGTACTTCGTGCATCGCGAGTGGTTCCACCTGGATCGACCCGATGAGTGGGAACGGGACAGCGCGGAGCTCTGCACCGTCATCGACGCCGCCGCCCGGTTCGGCGCCGGCCTGTACGGCACGACGGGCCCCGGGCCCGCGATCGGGCTCACCTGGGAGCGGGCGGCGGAGGCGTTCCTGGCCGCCGTGCCGGCCGCAGCCGCCTACGCGCGCGAGAAGGGCGTGAGCCTGATGCTCGAGACGGCGCAACCGCTCTTCGCCGACTACCACTTCCTCCACACGCTGCGCGACACGCTCGACGTCGTCGAGGAGGCCGGGCTCCGGCTCTGCCTCGACGTGCATCCGACCTGGTACGAGCGCGACCTGGAGGCGCTCATCCGGCGCGGCGCCCCGCTCACCGATCTCGTGCAGCTCTCCGACTACCGCCCCGGGATGCGGACGATGGACCGCGGCATCCCCGGCGAGGGCGTCATGCCGCTCGAGCGGATCCTCGGCTGGCTCCTGGAGGAGGGCTACGCAGGCGTGTTCGACCTCGAGCTGTGGGGCGACTCGGGCGTCGACGACACGACGGCGATGGCGCGCGGCGCCGCGAACGTCGGGGCGCTGCTCGCTCGGCTCGGCGCATGATCCATCCCCGGCTCTCGGTCAACCCGTCGAGCTTCCCGGCGGAGATGCCCCTGGCCGAGATCCTGGCGACCGTCGCGCGCCTCGGGTTCTCGTCGGTGGACGCGCCGCGCGTGCGCCTCGTCCCGCTCGGGTGGGATAGCGGTCTCGATCTCCTGGAGGCGTCGGGGCTCGCGGTGACGACGTTCATCCACCGGACGATGTTCCTGCTCGACCGGCCGGAGACGTGGGAGCGCGGCCAGGCGATGATCCGCGAGACGATCGACGGCGCCACCCGCTTCGGCGCGCCGGTCTACGGAACGACCGGGCCCGGGCCGGCGGTCGGGCTGACCTGGGAGGAGTCGGCCCAGCGATTCGAGGCCGCCGTCTCGCCCTGTGTGGCCTACGCGCGTGAGCGTGGCGTCCGGCTGATGATCGAGACCACCCAACCGCTTTTCGCCGACGTGCACTTCCTGCACACGCTCCGCGACACGGTCGACGTCTGCGAGGCGGCCGGCCTCGACCTCTGCCTCGACGTGCACGGGACGTGGAACGAGCGGGGGCTCCGGCAGACGATCGCACGCGCCGGCCCGCGCCTCGGGCTCGTGCAGCTCTCCGACTACCGCCCCGGCATGCGCTCGCTCGACCGGGGTGTCTGCGGGGCCGGCGTGATGCCGCTCGAGCGGATCATCGCCTGGGTGCTCGAGACGGGCTACGACGGCCGGTTCGACCTCGAACTGTGGGGCGACTCGGGGATGCCGGACGAGGAGGCACTGCTGCGGTCGGCCGAGCACGTCGGCGCGATCATCGACCGGCTCGGCGCGTGAGCTCGATAGCCCGCGAAGCCTCCATGCATCCTGCTGCAGGAAAGCCCGCAAATGCAAATGCGGGATTTTCCCGTTTCGGCGGCGCCTCGCGTTGCATCATCCGGTGCGTCACGGCGATTCGCGCCGCCTTGCGAGCTCGTAACGAGTGCCGCGGCGGGCTCCGGTTCGGACGAGGCGGCCTTCGTTGACGAGCTCGTCGAGGAGCTTGAGCGCTTCCAACCGGTCGAGGCCGGTTCGCTCCCGGACCTGGGCGTTGGTCAGCGGCGCTTCGCCCTCTGCGGCGAGAGCGAGGATGAGGGCCTTGAGAGCCGGGCGCGTGAGACGTAGGCCTGCCGGCGGGTCGAGCGTCTCACTGAGGATGTAGCTGGAGCCTCCGCGGGCGCCGTGCTGGATGAGGAAGCCGGCGTCGCGCAGTCGTTGCAGGGCGTGCCGCGCTTCGTCGGCCGGGACGTTTGTCAACTCGCGCACTCGACCGTTCGTCAGCCGCTCTCCCCGTGCGGCGTGAACGAGGAGGATCCGATCGGCCGGCTCGATGAGACCGCGTGTCTCGACCTCTCGAACCCAGGCGCGTTCCGTCGGGGTCACTGCGCTTCGAATCGGCAGCGTGACGGTCACCGAGTGGCCGGAGTCGTGGAACACGGGGTGGTCGAGCATCTGCTCGATCATCGAGTCGACCATCACATCGATGCCGCGGCCTGCGTCCTCGGCCAGACCGAATCGTCGTAGAACCGTGATCACGCGGTAGTTCCGCGCCGCCTGCGTCTCACGGATGTTCTCGACCGTGACGGGCTCGGGGAGCCCGCCCGGAGAGATGACGCGCACCTCGTGAGGGTGAAGCTCGACCCGGATCGACGTTGCGGCCATCTCGTAGGAGCGGTGGGCGAGAGCGTTGGCAACGGCCTCTCTGAGCACGACCTCGGGAAGCCGCGGCAACTCGTAGCGGCGAACACCGAGAACCACCAGTTCTGTGCCCAACTCGTCCATGATCTCTCGAACTGCGTCCTGCAGCTGCCGGTGGAGCGGCCCCCGCACCTCGAGTCGACGGTCGTACTCCGCGCCCCCGGCTGGGAACCGCAGGATCTCGATGAACGTCTTCCCGAGCCGGTCTGCAGGGTCAGGGAGCAGATACAGCGCTCCTGCGATCGTGAGGCGCGTGCTCTCGCTGCTCGCGAGACCCGACTCCGAAAGACGCTCAGGAATATCGCGGCTCCAACCGAAAGCGATTGCCAGCTCTGCCACGAGAGCGTCATCTGCATCCTCGAGGTCGACGCGGGCGTCGGTCTCCTCGAATCGCTGGAGGGAGCGAGCGTTGATGAACTGGGTCAACTCGGCGCCGAAGAGAGCGACCTTCATCGTCCCGCGACGTACGAGGACGCGACCACTCGACGTCTGCGAAAAGCCCTCGATGCGGCGAGCCACTGCGATCACGACGACCGTGCGTCCATCGACGCTCAGCTCGTGGAGCGAGTAGCGACCCGGCTCTCTCGCCGCTCCGATCGCGCGATGGAGGTCGTCCTGGAGTGCCGGCGAGAGATCGCGTCCGACCACAACGCCGGCGTCGTCGATGCCGATGAGGATCACCCCGCCGTCGGAGTTGGAGAAAGCGACGACCACCTCCTCGACGGCCGACTGATTGAACCCGCGCTTGCGCTCGACGTACTCGCTCTCGGATGGGAACGCCTCGTCGAACTCCGCCTGCGAGAGGAAGAGCGGCGTCGGCGCTGTGCTGGCGGGGTGAAACAGGGGATATGTCATATTTGTATGGACGCTCGGATCGTTTCGAGAAGAATGACATAATTAGAGGACGGTCTAGTCCTGGCGGCCTACGGGCGGCCCGGGTAGGACAGATCCGAGCCCTGCGTCGTACCCCTTCGTCGTGCGTCGCATCGCCCCCCTCCTCGTCGCCCTCGCCGTCGGCGCGCCGCCCGTCGCTTCCTCAGGTCCCGAGCACGCCTTGAACGGCAGGTTCACGATCTCGCGATCCGAGGGAGTCGAGCCGCCCTTCCTCCTCGCCGGCACCTGTGCCGCCGGACGCG
>VGCB01000284.1 GCA_016870235.1 Actinomycetota bacterium
GTCGACGGGCTACACACACCGCCGACCTTCGACACCCGGATACGTGCTCCCTACACGGTGCTCACAGGCCTGCCCGTGAATTACCGATCAACCATCTAGCCGCGCGGCGCGTACGCCACGAGCACGGCACCGCCGGGCGCTCGGAACGCGAAGCTCCGCTCGTGCTCCGTCTCCGCGAGCGGGCGCACGATCTCGGCTCCCGCCGCGCGCACCCGCTGCTCGAGCGCGTCGAGGTCTGCGGCCTTGAGCCCGATCGCGACCTCGTGCCGGACCGGCTGCTCGGAGGGATCGAGAAGCGCGATCGTGCCTTCGCCCGCGTCGAGCGCGGCGTAGCGCGAGCCGTCGCGGAACCGGAGCGAGAGCCCGAGGACGCCCTCGAAGAACGCGAGCGCCGTGTCCATCTCCTCCACCGGCAGCAGCACGTGGCCGAGCCGGACATCCGCGTCCGTCATCGTCTCTCCTCTCTCGACGACACCATCATCATCGCATCAAACATACCTGATAGTATGTTTTGACATGGCGACAGCAGCCTGCCTTGCGCTCCTCGCGCTCCTCCATGTCTACTGGGCGGGCGGAGGCCGCTGGCCGGCCCGCGACGACACGAGCCTCGCCGAGCTCGTCGCCGGGGCGCGCGAGATGCCCTCGGCGATCGCCTGCCATGCCGTGGCGGTGCTCCTCGCGCTCGCGGCCGCCTTCGTGCTCGGCGCCTCGGACGCGCTGACCCTGCCGCTGCCCGGGTGGATCGCGCTCGCCGGGGGCTGGACGGTGGTCGGTGTGCTCGCCCTCCGGGGGCTGGGAGGCCTCGTCCAGGGCCGCCTGCAGCCGGAGATCCGACGACTCCGCTATCACCGCTGGAACCTCCTTCTCTACTCGCCGCTCTGTCTCTCGCTCGCCGCGCTCGGGGCGTTCGAGATCTCCTGAGCATGGCGCGGACCGGCGCGAACGACTGGGTGGAGGCCGGGATCGCGCTCCTCCGCGAGGAGGGCCACGCCTCCCTCAGGATCGACGACCTGTGCCGGCGGCTCGGCCGCACGAAGGGATCCTTCTACCACCACTTCCCGAGCTTCGGCGCCTTTCGCGATACGCTGCTCGCCCGCTGGGAGACGGATCTCACCGAGCATCCGATCGCACACGCGGATCTCGAGCCCGACCCGGAGCTCCACCCGGCGCAGCTCTCCGAAGCCGTGCGGGGGCTCGACCACCGCCTCGACCTTGCGATCCGCTCGTGGGCGCTCCGCGACGCGCACGTGCGCGAGGCGCTGGATCGCGTCGACGAGCGACGCGTCGGCTTCCTGGCCGAGCTCTGGGCCGAGCGGACGGGGCGCCGCGCCACCGCGATGCTCCTCGCCCGTCTCGACTACGCGGCGTTCGTCGGCGCCCAGCAGCTCTACCCCGATCTCTCGGCGGCCGACGTGTGCGGGCTCGAGGACAGCCTCGCGAAGGCGCTCCGTCTCCTGGCCGAGTCGCTCGCCGCGCCCGCCAAGTGAGCGGCAGTCGCGAATCGCTCGGCACGCCCGCCGCATCGAATGAGACGATGATGTCCATGCTTCGACTGCTCACCGCGCTTCTCGTCGTCGGCCTCGCTGCCGTGACGGGAGCCGGCACGGCCATGTCGGCGGAGCGGCCACCCGCCACGCTCGGGCTCGACTGGAAGACGAACTTCTCCAAGCGGCTCGTGCCGTTCTCCGAGTTCCAGTCGGGCGGGCCGGGCAAGGGCGGGATCCCCGCGATCGACCGACCTCGCTTCGCGCCGATCGACCAGATCGACTTCCTGAAGCCGGAAGAGCCCGTAATCGAGCTCGAGATCGGCGGGCAGGCGCGTGCGTACCCGCTGCAGATCCTGATCTGGCACGAGATCGTCAACGACACGTTCGGCGGCATCCCGATCGCCGTCACGTTCTGTCCGCTCTGCAACACGGCGATCGTCTTCGACCGGCGGGTCAAGGGCCGCACGCTCACATTCGGCGTCAGCGGCAACCTGCGCAACTCCGACCTCGTCATGTACGACCGGCAGACCGAGAGCTGGTGGCAGCAGTTCGGCGGCGACGCCCTCGTCGGCGATCTCGCGGGCACGAAGCTGCGCCAGCTCGCGGCCCGCATCGTCTCCTGGCGGGACTTCCGGGCGGCGCATCCGGACGGGCGTGTCCTCACCCGCGACACGGGTCACACGCGCCGCTACGGCGACAACCCCTACGTCGGCTACGACGACATCTCGAGCCCGCCCTTCTTCCCGACGAAGAACCGGGACGACACGCGGCTGCCGCCGAAGGAGCGGGTCGTGTTCCTCGAGAGCGGAGGGAAGGCAGCGGTCGTGCCGCACTCCGCGCTTGCCCGCAAACGGGTGATCGAGGTGCGCCTCGACGGGAAGACCTACGTCGTGCGCGCGACCGGCAAGGTCGCCTCCGCGCTCGACAGCGGCTCGATCGCCGACGGCCGCTCGCTCACGGCCGTCGAGGTGCGCGTCGTCGGCAAGCGCGTGCCCTTCGACCAGCGGTTCTGGTTCGCGGTCGCGGCGTTCCGGCCGGACGCGACCATCGTCCGCTGACCGTCCGGGCTGCGCCCGCCGGGCGATCCTGACCCGGCGCCGCTGGCGCAACCATCTCCTCGACTGGCAGAAGCACTCGGCCCAGCCGAATCGGGTCGTCATCGGTGTCGCGGGTGGATCCGGTCATGTCCAGAGGTCGGCGATCGGGAGACCGAAGAGCCGATCATCAGGCCTCGGGTGTCACGCGATCGCGACCCTCCGCCGCTGTCTGACCTCCGTGCCCGACCACCCCGTCAGCTCCACGACCTTCGTCCCGGACGGATACGAGACCGGCGTCGTCGCCGTGCCGGAAACGACCGTCGACGAGCCGGGATGGCCGTCGAGGAGCGCGTCGAGCCGGTCGAGGCCGGCGGTCGTCGCCGTCACGGTGCGGCTCGGCCTGTCGAGCTGCCACGAGAGCCTGCTCGCGGGCTGCGTGGCGAGAAGCGACACGCAGTGCGCGATCAGGTCGCGGTTGCCGGCGAGGAGGTCGTTGCGCGTCATCGCGTAGGGCATGCCGGCGACTCCGACGTCCTCGATCGGGATCCCCTCCGACGGCCCCGACCGGGTCGCGCGTCGGAACGAGAACGAGAGGCCGATCCCGTCGGGCAGCGCCGGCAGCGGGCTCGGGGAGACGGTCAGCTCGGAGCGGAGGTCGGCGTAGTCCCACACGTTCGCGCCGCCGGCGCCCGTCGCCTCGCCGACGCAGACGAACGGCCCGATCCCGTTGTCGACGAAGCCCGCCGCGAAGAGGTCGCCGGCCGAGTACGTCGTCGCGTCGCCGACGAGCACGACCGGGCCGCCGTAGACCTGGCCGATCGCGTTGCACTCCGCCGGATCGGTGATCGGGATCGGCTGCGCGTAGAGCTCGCCGTTCCTGACCGCCGCCTCGAGCGACGGCTGCCAGGGCGCGAGCTCGCTGCCGAGCGCGGTCGCGATGTCGCGCGTGAAGGGCGTCGCGAGGACGGAGAACCGGGTCGGCAGGATCGGCTTCGGCGTCAGGAGCTGCAGCGCGAGCTCCGACGCCCAGATGTAGCCGCCCGGGTTGCCGCGGATGTCGAGGATCAGCCCGCGGTCGGGGAGGAGGCCGAGGAGCCGGATCAGCTCGTTCACGAACGACTCCGGCTCGGTGTCGAAGCCGTAGATCCGCAGGTACCCGACGTCGCCGCCGGGTGCAGCGATCGTCATCGCCTTGAGCGTCTGCGTCAGCGTGGTCGGGATCACGTCGGCCTTCGGCGGCCGGGCGCCCGTACCCTCCGCGGCCCGCGGCGGCGCCGCCTGCTCGCCGACGAGCGCCCCGGGGGCGAACAGGAGCATCTTCGCGTGCCGGATGGCGGCGGCGGGGTCGATCGCCCGTACGCGCCGCAGCGCCTTCGCCTTCTTCCCGGTCGGCCCGCCCGAGAGCAGCGGCCCGATCTGGCTCGGGTCGACCACGCGCCACGGGATCTTCACCTCGCGCGCAGCGCCGGTCGGTGCGCCGGTCGCCGTCGTCGAGCGATAGCCGACGACGACCCAGTGCTCGTCGGGCGGCGGGCCGTAGCGGAGCGAGCGCAGCGTCAGGCTCTGGGTCGCCCAGGCGCGCTGCGTGTCCGGGCGGCCCCCGACCTCGACCTCGCTGTAGCGCTGCACGGCACGGTCGATCGGGACGCCGTTCCAGTACTCGAGGACAACGCCGGGCTTGAACGCCGCGGGCAGACCCGCCCCGACCCGCGTGACGAAGTAGGTCGGAGCGGCCGTGCTGCCGATCATCTCGACGAGGAACGGGAGCGCGGCGACCTTCGGCTGGAGCGCGGACGGGCCCGCGTAGCGCGTGTGGGCGTCGCGCAGGCGCGTGACGATGTCGGCGAGCTCGAAGTGGAACGCGTCGTCCGAGAGGCCGTCGACCTGCGAGCGGAGGATGCGCAGCCGCTGGACGGGGTCGGTGCCGTAGCGGGCGCGCTTGAGCGGGAGGTGCGTGAAGACGCCCTCGACCACGGTCTCGATCCCGTCGACGAGGCGGAGCCGCTCCGACCGGGTGAGCGAGCCGGCGGCGAGGAACGGCCCGG
>VGCB01000285.1 GCA_016870235.1 Actinomycetota bacterium
GGCGGCGACGGCCGTCGCCGGGACGAGCACCATCAGCGTCCGCCGGGGACGCGTTCGGAGCGCGGCGAGCCGCGCTCCGAAGCTGGGCTGTGGGTCGGGCTCGACCGCCACGATCTCCGCGACGCGCGTGCGCAGCGTCTCGGGCGCGACGGGACGTGCGGCCCGCAGCTCGCGGGCGATGTCAGCTGAGGTCATCGGAGGTCACCTTCTCCTCGAGTCGTGCGAGCGCTCTGCTCAGGCGGGTGGAAACGGCGGTTGGGCTGATGCCGAGGACACGCGCGGTGGCAGGCCCGTCGAGCTCGAGCACGACGCGGAGCGCGACGATCTCGCGATCGGCGGCACTCAACGAGGCGAGCCCCTCCTGCAGCGCGGGCGAGAGCCCCTCGGCGAAGGCCTCCTCGACGCGATCCGGTAGCGCGGTCGCCTCCTCGCGCCGGCGTCGGCGCTTCTCGGCGCGGAAGTGGTCGAGCGCGGTCGAGCGGGCGATCCCGAGCAGCCAGGTGCGGGCGGAGCCGCGCGCGGGATCGAACCGGCGCCACGATCGCACTGCCTTCTCGAACGTCGCGCCCGTCAGATCCTCCGCCGTCTCCCGGTGTCGGGTGAGGTAGAGGAGGTAGCCGAAGACGTCGTCGAGGTGGGCGTCGGCGACCTGCTCGAGGGTCGCCGGGGCGGTCGTGGCCGGAAGTGGTCGGGTCGCTGTCATCACGGACATGCCCTCTCTACGTCGCCGCGGCCGCGTACGTCACGGCCTACTCCAGCTCGTGGAGCATGAGCTGGCGCGCCGCCTCCGCGATCGACCCGGAGAGGGACGGGTAGATCGTGGCCGTGTGGGCGAGCTGGTCGACGGTGAGACCCACCTCGACGGCGAGCGCGATCGGCAGGATCAGCTCGCTCGCACGTGGGGCGACGACGACGCCGCCGAGCACCCGACCGCTTCCGGGCCGGCAGAAGAGCTTGACGAAGCCGTCGGCGAGCGAGCCCATCTTCGCCCTCGCGTTTCCCGCGAGCGGCAGCGTCACCTGGCGGGCCGGGCCCTCGCCCGCCTCGAGATCCGCCTGCGAGAGGCCGACCGCCGCGAGCTCCGGGTCGGTGAAGACGTTCGCGGCGATCGTCCGGAGGCGAAGCGGAGCGACCGGCTCGCCGAGCGCATGCCACATCGCGGTGCGGCCCTGCATGGCGGCGGCGCTCGCGAGGAGCAGGAGCCCGGTGCAGTCACCCGCGGCGTAGACGCCGGGAACGCTCGTGCGCGAGACCCGGTCGACGACGACGTGGCCGGCCTCCGTGGTCTCGACGCCGTACTCCACGAGCCCGAGACCGTCCGTCGAGGGGATCGAGCCGACCGTGATCAGCGCGTGAGAGCCATCGACCGTCCGCCCGTCCTCGAGGGTGACGGAGACGCCGTCGCCGCGGACCGCGACGCGCGAAGCCCGCGCGTTGGAGAGGATCTCCATTCCCCGGTCTCGGAACACGCGCTCGATCAGCAGGGCCGCGTCGGTGTCCTCGTGCGGCATCACGCGGTCGCGGCTCGAGACGAGCGTCACATGGGCTCCGAGGGCGAGATAGGCGTCGGCGAACTCGGCTCCCGTCACCCCCGACCCGATCACGACGAGGCGCTCCGGGAGCTGCCGCAGGTCGTAGAGCTGTTGCCAGGTGAGAATGCGCTCGCCGTCCGGAAGGGAGCCCCGGAGCGTCCGCGGCTTCGCTCCGGTCGCGATCAGCACCGTCCGCGCTGCGAGCTTCTCGGTCGACTCGCGGCCGCCCGACCGGGTGACGACGACCTCGTGGGTGTGCCCCAGCGTGTCGGCGCCGAGCCGTCCGTGGCCGTCGACGATCGTGACGCCGGCCTTCTCGAGCTTCGTTCGGATGTCCGTCGACTGGGCCAGGGCGAGCCGCTTGACGCGATCGTGGACGACGCCGGCGTCGACGACCGGCGGCTCGGCGCTGCTCGTGCGGACGCCGAACTCCCCATTGTCGCGGTAGCCGGTCATCGCCTCCGCGCTCGCGATGAACGTCTTCGAGGGGACGCAGTCGTGCAGCACGCACGCGCCGCCGATCCCCTCGGCCTCGACGACGACGACGGAGGCGCCGAGCTGCGCCGCCACGAGCGCGGCCTCGTAGCCCGCGGGGCCGCCGCCGATCACCGCGACGTCGACGGGTGTGGCCGCGTCGCTCAGCGGGCTGCCTCCGCTGCCTCGAACAGCGCCTCCCAGCGGGTCAGCTGCTTCTGCAGCTCGTTCCGCGCGGCGCGGTGCGCCGTCAGCAGGTCCATGTTCGACCAGTCGGCCGCGAGCCGCTCCTCGACCCCGGTGAGGTGCTTCTCGATCTGCTCGATGCGTCGTTCGACGCGCTCGAGCTCGGTCGGCCCGCGGCGCCCGGCCGTCTGCTTCTCGCGGTGCGGCTTCGGCGGGGACGGCGGCGGCGCCGCGGCGGCCGCCGGCTGCGGCTGCTCCGATCGCTCGCGGACGAGGTCCGCCCAGCCACCGTCGTACGACCGGAGCGTCTGCCCCTCGACCGCGACGATGCGATCGGGCACGGCGTCGAGGATCGCGCGGTCGTGGGAGACGAGGAGCACGGTGCCCGGGAAGGCCTCGAGCGCAGCCTCGAGCGCCTCGCGGCTCTCGAGGTCGAGGTGGTTCGTCGGCTCGTCGAGCACGAGCAGGTTGGCGCCCGAGGCGACGACGAGGGCGAGCGCGAGCCGGCGCCGCTCACCGCCCGAGAGCACGGACACCTGCTTCTCGTGCACCTCCCAGCCCGAGAAGAGAAAGCGGCCCAGGAGCGACTGCGCCTGCGGCCGCGACAGGCCGGTCGCGCGCATCGCCGCCTCGAGGATCGTGCCCGTCTTCGGCAGTTCCGCGTCGTGCTGGGAGAAGTACGCGGGGACGACACCGTGCCCGAGACGCACGACCCCGGCGTCGGGAGCGCGGTCGCCGATCAGCGTCGTCAGGAGCGTCGTCTTGCCGGAGCCGTTCGGCCCGACGAGCGCGACGTGCTCGCCGCGCTCGAGGACGAGCGTCGCGCCGGTCAGCAGCCGCTTCTCGCCGGCGCTCAGCGAGAGGTTCTCGGCCTCGAGGACGATGCGGCCCGAGCGGGCGGGCTTGAAGAACTCGAAGCCGAGCGTGCGGCGGCGTCGGGTCAGCGCCTCGAGCTCGGCGGCGGCGTCCTTGCGCTCCCGGTCGAGCCGCGCGATCTGGCTCAGCTTCGCCTGGGCCTGCTTCGCCTTCGACTTCTTGTAGCGGAACCGCGCCACGAACCGCTCCAGCCGCTCGATGTCGTCGCCGACGCGCTCGAGCTGCGTCGCGGCGGCCGACGCGCGCGCGGCCTTCTCGCGCCGCCATGCGTGCCACGGACCGGCGAAGAAGTAGGGCTTCGGGCCGCCGAGCTCGAGCACGGCCGTCGTCACCGCCTCGAGGAACCAGCGGTCGTGTGCGACGAGGATCACGGCGGCGTCGAGGTCGACGAGCGTCCGCTCGAGCCACTCGAGGCTCTCGACGTCGAGGTGGTTCGTGGGCTCGTCGAGAAGGAGGAGGTCGGGGTCGGCGCTGAGGGCACGGGCGAGCGACGCGCGCGTGAGCTCGCCGCCGGAGAACGTGTCGAGCGGGCGGTCGAGGTCGGCGTCGGTGAATCCGAGCCCGCGGAGCACCGAGGCGGCGCGGTCGCGCCAGTCCCAGCCGCCGGCGTGCTCGAGCCGCGCCTGTGCCTCGGCGTAGCGGCGGAGCGTCGCCGGGTCGTGGGCGCCCTCCGCCATCGCCGTCTCGAGCCGGCGCAGCTCCTCCTCGACCGCGACGAGGTCGCCGGCGCCCGAGAGCGCGTACTCCCGCAGCGAGAGGCCGCGGTCACGGGGAGGACGCTGATCGTGGAGCGCGACGCGGACGCTCTTCCCGAAGGCGATCTCGCCGCCCGTGATCGACGTCTCGCCGACGAGGCAGCGGAGCAGCGTCGTCTTGCCGGCGCCGTTCGGCCCGGCGAGCGCGAGCCGGTCGCGCCGGCGCAACGTGAAGGAGACGCCGTCGAAGAGCGGCGTACCCGAGAGCTCCTTGCGCAGCCCGGTGGCGACGAGCACGGACATGGCCTCAGTGAAGCGGTTTTCGGCGACCGCCGCCGGGCCCTCGCGATCCAGGCGGGGGACCTCAAGAACCGCGCGCGCCTGCCGATAGGAAGAGAACCCCGTTTCGGGCCGCGCGAGGAGCGTCGGCTCCCACCTCCTCGGAGGAATCCCCCCATGCAGGTTCATCGATCGTCGGCTGCGGTCGTCCTGGCCGTCGCCGTCAGCGTCGCCGCGTTGGTCGCCGCCCCGGGCCGCTCCGGCTCGGACCGTCCTGCGAGCGCCGTCGTTGCGGAGGCCCCCGTCCGAGCAAGACGTTCTGGCAGGAGCTCGTCTCCGCGCGCGGCGAGTACGCCGCCTGCTTCAGCGCCTCGACGGGCTTCCTGCGCGTCGTGCCCGTGAAGAAGGGCTGCGACGGCTCGGAGCGACGCCTGTCGTGGAGCCGGCAGGGGCCGCAGGGCCTGCCCGGCCGCCCCGGGCCGGACGGGCAGCCCGGCCCGCA
>VGCB01000286.1 GCA_016870235.1 Actinomycetota bacterium
GGTGCTCGCGTGGTTGAACACCGCGCGGCCCTCGGCGCCCAGGGCAGCCGCGCCCTCGATCACCGAGAGCTCCGGCTCCTGCCGGCGGCTCGGCACCTTGATCGCCTCGATCTTCCCGGCGCGAACGCCGATGACGTCGGTGAACGTGCCGCCCACGTCGACGGCCAGCATGTCCCGGCTCATCCGACGCTCTCCCCCAGCGGGACGATCGGCCCGAGCCGGTTCCACTTCACGCGCTCGACCGAACGGAGGCAGGCCTGGCACTTCGTCGCGATCTCCCAGCCGTTCTCGCTGAGGACGGGATAGCGCCGGAGGTCACCCGCGCCGCACTCGGGGCACGTGCCCTCGACGGGCTCGCGCTCGACCGAGACGAACGGCTCGGAGGGACGGGGAAAGCCACTCACGCGCTACGACCTCCTTGAAGGGCAGACGAACACAGGGGAACCCGAGGAGACTATGTGCAGGAATCGGGCGCGGATTCAACCGGGAGGCGCCATCGCGACGAACGCGTCGAGCGCCGCGGGGTCGACGAGCGCGTCGCGCTGCACGACCTTCGCGGGATCGCCGCCGAGGAGGATGCGCTTGACCGGCACCTCGACCTTCTTGCCGGAGAGGGTGCGCGGGATCTCGGCGACGGCGAGGATCTCGTCGGGCACGTGACGCGGCGAGAGCTCCGAGCGGCAGATCGAGCGGATGCGCTCCCGCAGCGCGTCGTCGAGCTCCGCTCCGGCAGCGGGCCGGACGAAGAGGAGCAGCCGGCCCTCGGCGCCCGCGTGGCCGAGGTCGACGATGAGGCTGTCGGCCACCTCCGGCAGCTCCTCGACGACGCGGTAGAACTCCGCGGTGCCCATGCGGACCCCCCCGCGGTTGAGCGTGGAGTCCGACCGCCCGTGGATCGTGATCCGCCCGTCGTCGGTCATCGTGATCCAGTCGCCGTGGCGCCAGACGCCCGGGTAGACGTCGAAGTAGCTGTCGCGGTAGCGCACCCCGCCCGGGTCGTTCCAGAGGAAGATCGGCATCGAGGGCATCGGCTTCGTGACGACGAGCTCGGCCACCTCGTTCCGGACGGGGTTGCCGGCCTCGTCGTAGGCGTCGGCAGCGACCCCGAGCATCGCCGCCTGGATCTCGCCGGCGCGGATCGGGAGGAGCCGGGTGCAGCCGATCATGCCGGCGCTGACGTCGGTGCCGCCGGAGAGGTTGGCGATGAAGAGGCCCGGCTTCACGTTCTCGTGGATCCAGTGGAAGCCCTCGGGCGGCAGCGGCGATCCGGTCAGCCCGAGCTGGCGGACGCGGCTCAGGTCGGCGATCTCGCAGGGCCGCAGGCCGGCCTTGATGCACCCCTGGATGAAGGCGGCGCCGCTGCCGAAGAGCGTCGCCCCCGCCCGCTCCGCGAACTGCCACAGCGCCTCGGGACCGGGATGCGCCGGGCTGCCGTCGTACAGGACCACGGCCGCGCCGACGGAGAGGGCGCCGAGCGCGATGTTCCACATCACCCACCCGGTCGTCGTGAACCAGAAGAGTCGCTCCCCGGGCTCCATGTCGAGGTGGAAGCCGGCCTGCATGAGCGACTCGAGCAGGATGCCGCCGTGCCCGTGGACGATCCCCTTCGGCATCCCGGTCGTGCCGGACGTGTAGACGACCCAGAGCGGGTGCTCGAACGGCACCTGCTCGAAGTGCGGCTCGTCGGCGGCGGTCTCCGGGAACGCCGTCTCCCAGTCGATCGCACCCGGCGGTCGACTGCGCGGGCGCAGCACGATGGTCGTCTCGAGGCTCGGCAGGCCGGCGCGGATCTCGGCGAGCTCCTGCGAGCGGTCGTGGTCGCGCCCCCCGAAGCGGTAGCCGTCGACGGCGAGGAGCAGCTTCGGGTCGAGCTGACCGAACCGGTCGAGGATGGCGCGGACGCCGAACTCGGGCGCGCAGCTCGACCAGATCGCTCCGAGCCCCGCCACCGCCAGGAACACGACCACGGCCTCCGGCACGTTCGGCAGCACGGCGACGACGCGGTCGCCGCGCTCGACGCCCAGCCGGCGCAGCCCCTCCTGCACGCGGGCGACCTCCGCCCGCAGCCGGCCGTAGGTCATCTCGCCGACCTCGCCCGACTCGTCGCCCCAGACGAGGGCGGCGTCGTCCGGCGCGCCGGCCAGGAAGCCCTCGGCGAGGTTCAGCTCGGCGCCCTCGAACCAGCGGACGTCCGGCATCGTCGAGCCGGAGAGAACGCGACGCGCGGGCACCGAGGCGCGGACGCCGAAGTAGTCCCACACGGCCGTCCAGTACCCCTCGAGGTCGGCGACCGACCAGGCATGGAGCGGCGCATAGCCGTCGAGCTCGAGGCCGCGCTCCGCAGCGAGCCAGCGGATGAAGGCCGAGAGCCGGGAGCCGGAGATGTCCTCCGGGCCCGGTCGCCAGATGACGCCGCCGCCTCGCTCGTCGTCGGTCATCGGACGAATCTAGCGCTCACGCGCGGCCGACAGCACGGGCGCCAACGGCCTCCAGCACGGGCCGGAGCTGCTCGGTGATCGCGCCGGGATCGCCGACGTGGGCGCCGAAGGTGCGCGCGAGGACCTCGCCGTAGACGGCCCAGATCCGGCGCAGCATCTCCGTACCGGCCGGGAGCAGCTCGAGCTCGAGGCCGCGGCGGTCTGTCGGACACTGGCGGCGGGTGACGAGCCCTGCCTCCTCCAGCCGGTCGGCGAGCCGCGTCAGCCCCGATCGGCTCATCGCCACCTCGTCCGCCAGCTCGTGCATCCGCATCCGCTTGCCGTCGGCGAGGTGGAGGCGGTAGAGGAGGTCGTACCACGTGTGCGGTGGCAGCCCCGCCTCCTCGAGCGCGCGATCGACCTCGAGCTGGATGCGGGCCTGCGTGACGAAGAGCGCGCTCCAGGCCTCCTGGTGGGATCGCGAGAGCCGTGGCATCGCAGCGATTGTCGCACGACGGAATACGTGGGCTCGCGTGCTCGACGAGCTCCCGGCGGCGGCCCGCGGGGCGGTCGTGGAAGCGGCCTGACGCAGGACCTCGCGCGCGAGGGCGCGCGCCTCGACTAGGCTCGGCGGCGTGGGCGGGATGTCGTACCTGAAGCCGCCGGCTGACGGGTTCGAGACGCGCTACCCGGCGACGCGGTTCGACGCGCTCCTTGTCGTCTCGTTCGGCGGGCCCGAGGGGATGGACGACGTGATCCCGTTCCTCGAGAACGTGACCCGGGGACGCGGCGTCCCGCGCGAGCGGCTGGAAGAGGTCGCCCACCACTACGAGCTCTTCGGCGGCGTCAGCCCGATCAACGCGCAGAACCGCGCACTGATCGACGCGCTCAGGCTCGAGCTCGGAGAGCACGGGATCGACCTGCCGGTCTACTTCGGGAACCGCAACTGGCACCCGTTCCTCGCCGACACCCTGCGCGAGATGGCCGCCGACGGGATCGAGCGCGCGCTTGCGTTCTTCACCTCCGCCTACTCGAGCTACTCGGGCTGCCGGCAGTACCGTGAGAACCTCTTCGACGCGCAGCAGGAGGTCGGTGACCGCGCCCCCGAGGTGCTGAAGCTCCGGATGTTCTACAACCATCCCGGGTTCGTCGAGGCGAACGCCGATCATGTGCGCGAGGCGCTGGCGCGGGTTCCGGCGGAGCGGCGGGCGGCGGCGCACGTGGCCTACACGGCGCACTCGATCCCGACCGCGATGGCGCGCGCGTGTCGCTACGAGCAGCAGCTCGCCGAGACTGCCCGGCTCGTGTCGGAGGCGGTCGGTGTCAGCGACACCGCCCTCGTCTGGCAGAGCCGCAGCGGGCCCCCGTCGGTGCCGTGGCTCGAGCCCGACGTGTCCGACCACCTGGCTGCCGTCGCCGCCCGTGGCGTGGCCGACGTCGTGCTCGCGCCGATCGGGTTCCTCTCCGACCACCTCGAGATCCTCTTCGACCTCGACGTCGAGGCGAGGGAGACGGCGTCCGCGCTCGGGATCGGGCTCCAGCGCGCGCAGACCGCCTCGACGCACCCCGCATTCGTGGCGATGATCCGCGAGCTGATCCAGGAGCGGCTCGAGCCGGCGGTCGAGCGGCGGGCGGTCGGCGCGTTCGCGCCGAGCCACGACACCTGCCCGGTCGACTGCTGCCGCCCCGGCAACGACCGCCCGTCTCCCTGGGAACGCTGACGCCGACTCGGCGACCGGGCCCGTCAGGCGGGGCCGACATCAAGCCCCGAAGTGTTGCGGCTTCGTTCCGGATTCCGTTGCCAAGGTGTCGCAAACCCGCAACATCTCATCCACCACCTGCGCTGCCGCCGGCCCCGCCCGCGCCCCAGCTGTGGAAAACCGGTGTCAAACACCGGTTGTGAACAACGTGGCGGATCGGTGGATAACTCGGTCGCGAGTGTGGAAAGGACCGGCGGCTAGTGCCCCTTCAGCGAATGTGGTCGCGGTTTTGGGGCAGTGACCGGGTTGCTGATCTCGAATCGACTGGCAACCGTCTCAGGCTGGGGGTTGCCGGTGGTGTTCGTGCGATCGATTTCGGATGCGGAGGGCCGTGAGTTGCAGCGGCTTGCCAGGCGTAGTCGCGAT
>VGCB01000287.1 GCA_016870235.1 Actinomycetota bacterium
CGCGCCGGGCAAGATCACGGTCGCCGTGGCACGGCGCGGCCTGGTCGACGTCGTCGTGCCGAGCACGGTGACGCCGCCGACCTTCGACCCCGGCGACGAGATCGTGCTCGACACGACCGTCGACGGCAACGGCGTCTTCACGCTCGTCTCGGGGCGTCTCGACGACAACGCCGGTTCCGGCGGCGCCCGCGGCAACGTCGAGGTGACGGGCACGCTCACGACCGCCTCGCCGGCGACCGTTCAGCCGCAGACGGGCTCGCCGGTGTCGTGCACCGCCCCGTCCGGTCTCACGGTCCCGCCGTCGCTCGTCGGCGGTCAGGTGACGATGAGGTGCGTCGAGGCGAGCGGCGCCCTGCAGCTGCTGACCGTCGCCCGGCTGAAGGCACCGGCGTCCACGACACCGACGCCTCCCGCCGCCCCCGCTTCCGCGTCCGCGTCCGCGTCCGGCGACACGGTCGTCAAGGGCGTTCTCACCTCGGGGTCGCCGAACGCGGTCGTGACGCCGCGCGACGGTGGCGGCCCCGTCACGTGCGCCCTGCCGGCGGGGATCACGATCCCGGCCGCAGCCGTCGGCCGTGACGTCGAGATGACGTGCGTGCAGCAGTCTGCGGGCCTGACCCCTCGGCGGCTCGTGACGGTCGCCCCCGGGTACGCGGGCGACGATGACGACGACGAGTTCGAGGAAGACGAGGACTGCCCCGACCGGAAGAGGGGTCGCTGGCACCACAAGCACCACGACCACGATCACGACCGCTCGGATGGTTGGGGCGGCTGGGACGACGAGGACGAGGAGGACGATGTCTAGAGCGCGTCCGAAGGCTCGCGGCGGCCCGTGAGCCCTACGAGTCCGGCAGGCTCGGCGGCACCCCCGCCGGCGAGTACGCGAAGGCCGAGTTCGACTGCCAGGACGTCTGGATCCTGTACGGCGAGAACCCTGGCGAGGGCGAGGTCGCAAACCTCCGCGGGACGGGTTTCATCGATGCCATCCAGGAGATCTGCGGCAAGCTGCCGGAAGACCGCATCGGCCGGATCCTGCTCGACGCCGGCACCGCCGACCAGGCGATCACCAGGACGACCGACTGGCTGACGGCCAACCCCGACGCGAAGCACATCTTTGCCACGTCGATCGACGATGCGCGGGCGTCCGGGATGGCCAAAGCGTTCGTGCAGAGCGAGCGTGACGGCTACGCCGTCGGGCCGGGGTGCGACGACATCGGCGTCTCGGCTCTCAAGGACGGGCCGCTCGACGAGACCCGGTACTTCGGCTGCGTCGCCTACACGCCGGAGAAGTACCCCGACTACCTGGTCACGATCGCACTCGACGTGCTCGAGGGCAAGCCGGTGCCGCAGGAGGTGCACGTGGTTCACCAGTTCCTCAACCAGGACAACGTGACCACGCTCTATCCCTAGACCGAGACCACGCTCTCTCCCGAGACCGGAACTGCGTGCACAGCCTGCTCGGGCTCGAGGGTATCGCGCGGCGCTTCGGTCCGATCGAAGCGCTCGCCGACGTGAGCTTCACCCTCGGTACCTCCGAGGCGATCGGGCTGATCGGCGATAACGGCGCCGGGAAGTCGACGCTCGTCAAGATCCTGAGCGGCGTCTTCCCGGCGTCTGCCGGCCGCATGCTGCTGGACGGGCAGGAGGTCACGTTCTCGAGCCCCATCGATGCGCGGGAGGCCGGGATCGAGATGGTCTACCAGGACCTCGCGCTCTGCGACGATCTCGACATCGCGGCCAACGTCTTCCTCGGTCGGGAGCTGCGCCGCCGGATCGGACCGTTTCGCCTCCTCGATCGCAAGCGGATGGCCGCCGAGGCGACGGAGGCCATGCTCGAGCTCGGCTCGAACCTCCCGTCTCGACGCATCACAGCCGCGCTCTCGGGTGGCGAGCGTCAACTCGTGGCCGTGGCGCGGGCGTTGCAGTTCAAGCCGCGCATCCTATTGCTCGACGAGCCCACGGCAGCGCTCTCGGCCGAGAAGATCCGTGTCCTGCTCGAGCTCGTGGTCGAGCTGCGCCGGCGGGGTGTCGCGATGGTGCTCGTGAGCCACCGCTTCACCGACATCCTGCACGTGTGCGATCGCGTGCTCGTCCTGCGCCAGGGCCGTATCGCCGGTGAGATCGCGCCGGGCGACCTGCCGGTCGACAAGGCGATGGCGCGCATGCACGAGCTGATGACCGGCACGGCAGCGTGAACGCGGTCGTCGTGCGTGCCGGCGACGGCGTCCGCTCGTTGGGCGCCCTCGGGGCAGGGCTCCTGCTGGCGCTCGCCGCGGAGCTCCTGTTCTTCGGCCTCAAGTCGCCGTTCTTCTTCGACCAGGTCAACATCACCAACATCGGACGCGCCCATCCCGCCGATCCGCTCCGTCGCCGCCCGTCGCACGGTGCGCGCGGTGGCAGGGTCCTTCGGCGGAAGCGTCCGCGACGTGGCGCCGTTCGTCGTCGTCGTTGCCGTCTTCCAGCTCGCCGTCCTCCGCACGTCCTTCCCCGACCTCGGAGCGACGGTCGTCGGGCTGATCGCGGTCGTCGTCGGGCTCACCCTGTTCCTGCGCGGCCTCCAGCTCGCGCTCTTCCTGATCGGCGAGACGATGGCGCAGGGATTCGCGCGGAAGGGGAGCGTCCGCTGGCTCCTCGCGTTCGCCTTCGCGCTCGGCTTCGGCACGACGGTCGCCGAGCCCGCTCTCCTGGCGGTCGCCAACGAGGCGGCGCGCGTGCGCGCCGAGACGCGCGATGTCGAGATCGGCTCCTACGCGACAGGGCTGCGCTACACCGTCGCGGCCTCCGTCGGCACCGCACTCGTCCTCGGCGTCGTCCGGATCCTCGTTGGCTGGCCGATCCACCGGATCATCATCGGCGGCTACGTCGCGGTGGTGGCGCTGACGCCGTTCGCACCGAAGGAGATCGTGGGGATCGCGTACGACTCCGGCGGCGTCACGACGTCGACGATCACGGTCCCGCTCGTGACGGCGCTCGGCGTCGGGCTCTCGCTGTCGATCCGAGGGCGAAACCCGATGATCGACGGCTTCGGGCTGATCGCGTTCGCGAGCCTCGCGCCGATCCTGTTCGTGCTCCTTCGGGATGGTGGCGGGATGACCGGCTCGCTCCTCTCGATCGCGCTCGACACGCTCCGGGACGTCGCCCCGATCGTCGCCGTGCTCGTCTTCTTCCAGGTCGTCGTGCTCCGACGGAAGGTGACCGACCTGCGTCGTCTCGGCCTGGGCCTCGTCTACGTGGTCGCCGGGCTGACGCTCTTCGTGTTCGGCCTCGAGGAGGCGCTGCTCTCGGTCGGTCGGAGCATGGGCGAGCAGCTCTCATCGCCCTCCTTCCTGGGGATCGAGGAGGGCGAGACGGTCGCCTGGTGGCGGTACTTCTGGGTGTTCGCGTTCGGCGCTACCCTCGGCTTCTCGTGCGCCATCGCGGAGCCGTCGCTGATGGCGGTCGGGCTCAAGGCGGAGGAGATCTCCGGCGGCACCGTCAAGGCTGTCGGTCTCCGTGTGGCGGTCGCGATCGGCGTCGGCGTCAGCCTCGTCCTCAGCAGCATCCGGATCGTGACCGGCGTCCCGCTCTACGTCTTCATGCTGGCCGGGTATGCCGTCGTCGTCGCCCAGACGGCGTTGGCGCCGAGGACGATCGTCCCGCTCGCGTACGATTCCGGCGGCGTGACGACCTCCACCGTGACCGTTCCGCTCGTGACCGCACTCGGCCTGGGGCTCGCCTCCACGGTGCCCGGACGGGACGAGCTCGTCGACGGCTTCGGCGTGGTCGCGCTCGCGGCGCTGTTCCCGCTGATGACGGTGATGGGCTACGCGCAGCTGTCGCAGCTCCTCGCAGCGCGGGCGGCGCGCAGGATGACGTCGTGAAGTTCAAGGTGATCCTCGCGCTCGTCACCGACGACCGCACCGCGAAGATCATCGAGGTCGCCCGCCACGAGGGCGCGACCGGCTGCACGGTCGTCAAGAACGCGCGGGGCGAGGGCCTCGTGCCGCCGAAGACGTTTTTCGGGCTCGGGCTCGAGGAGCAGCGCGACCTGATCCTCTTCCTCGTGGAGGAGCACCTGAGCCGCAACGTCCTCGAGGCGATCGCCGAGGCGGGGCGCTTCGACGTCGACGTGGGCGCCGGGATCGCGTTCCAGCTCGACGTCGAGGACGCGGTCGGCCTCTCGAGCCAGCTGCCGGTGATCAAGGACGAGATCGAGGACGAGATATGAGCCGCCACGTCAGCGTGCGCGAGGTGATGACGACGACCCCGAGCGTCGTCGACGGGCTCGCCACCGTGCAGGAGGCGATCGACATCATGCGGGAGCGAGGCACCAGCTCGGTCATCGTCGACCGCCGCGAGAGAGGGACGAGTACGGGATCGTGGTCATCCACGACATCGCCGAGCACATCGTCGCCAAGAACCGCTCACCCACGCGGGTGAACGTGTACGAGATCATGTCGAAGCCGGTCGTGTCGCTGCACGCCGACATGGACATCAGGTACGCGATCCGGCTGCTCTACCGGCTCGAGCTCTCGCGGGCCGTCGTCCTC
>VGCB01000288.1 GCA_016870235.1 Actinomycetota bacterium
ATCCATGTCCTGCCCAAGCTCGGCACCGACCTGACCGCGCTTCCCCTGGGCGACACTAAGGTTACGACGACCGGTCCTGGCAAGGTCGGCTGGACGTGGGCGTGTACGCCGGGCAACCCCAATGCGCCGGGCGCCACTCAAGACGGGCCATGGATCGAAGGTGACACCTGGAACCTGCTGGAGAAGCTCGCCGTGCGCGGCGAGATCTCCTGGAAGTCAGCAGCGAAGTACGCCGAGCAATCCACGTCGACGCTGCGCACCATCACCACGATGCGGGTGCCGACCGTCGGCACGACCGGCTCCTTCCCGATCGCCAAGGACGATCCGGCCTACCAGTACGACCGGAATCCCTCGTCGATCACGCCGCGCACCAAGACCGTGTCGATCCCCATGAACCCGGTGAAGGCGGCCAAGACCTCCTGCCTGCCCATGGGTGCGATCGGCGTCGCGGTCAACGGCGTCATGCTCTACAACGCGCTCGACGCGCGAAACATGGATGCGCGTGCCCACGAGATGCAGGACTCGTGCGAGGGTCACCCCAATTTCGCCGAGTACCACTACCACGCCGGCTCAGCCTGCGTCGCCGGCGAGTACGCCGGGCCCAAGTCCGCCGTGCTCTTCGGCTACGCCTTCGACGGCTTCGGCATCTACGTCGAGCGCGACAAGAACGGTAACCTGCTCACCAATAAGTCACTCGGCGCCTGTCACGGCCGCACGTCGAAGGTGATGTGGAACGGCAAGATGCAGAAGATCTACCACTACGTCGTGACGCAGGAGTTTCCCTACCTGCTCGGCTGTTTCGCTGGCACCAATTCCGTGCCGGCAGCGGACGGCCCGCAGGGCTAGTTGTATGTCCCAGGGACGTTGTTGACGCGCTGCAGCGGCGCGAGATCGCCAAGAGCGCGGTGGGGACGGAAGCGATTGTAGAAGTCGAGCGCCGAGGGCAAGGCAGCCAAGCGCAGTGACTCGTGCGCGTAGGGATAGGCGTACGCCCAGCGCTCGAGCAGCGTGCGGATGAAGCGCTCGGCCTTGCCGTTGGTCTGCGGGCGATAGGCACGGGTCTTCTTGACGACGATGCCGTGACTCGCGCAGGCCTCGGCCCAGCGGCATTTGAAGCAGGCGCCGTTATCCGAGAGCACGCGCTCCACCGCGATTCCATGCGAGCGGTAGAAGGCGACGAGCTCGTCCAGGAACGCGGTGGAGCTGTCGCTCGTCTCGTCGGGATACACCGATGCGAAGGCAAGCCGCGAGTGGTCGTCGATCGCCACGTACAGGTACTGCCAACCGGCGCCGGGCGAGCGTCGCGAGCGATCACCGGTCACCCGATGGCCAGGCCGCACGATCCGGCTCAGTCTCTTGACGTCGACGTGCACGAGCTCTCCGGGCCGAGCGCGCTCATAGCGGACGACGTGCTCCGACGGCTCGCGTTGCACGAGCCGCGAGAGTCCATGCCGGCGAAGCACGGCGTGCACCGTCGAGGCCGCGATCCCGAGCGCCCAGCCGATCACGTGCGGCCCCTCCTGCAGCCGCTCCCGCGCCCGCAGGATCGCCGCCTCGACCGCCGCTGACGTGCGCCTGGGCGAACGGAGGGGGCGGCTCGAGCGATCCTGCAGTGGCTCGCCGCGACGTCGGCGGTTGACCCACTTGGAGGCCGTCTGTCGCGAGCAACCGACCACGAGTGCCGCCGCGGTGATCGTGAGACCTCCCCTGACGAGGTCGCAGACACGCTGACGCTGTCTGACGGTCAGAACCGCATTTGCATGAAGATCCATACGAGCCCTCCTTTGGGCCGCGACTCTTTGACAAGCCGCACCCTAGGAGGGCTCTCTGCTACTTCACGCCGTCAACGACGTGTCTGGGAACTACACCAGGCAGGAGATCCGCGAGCGCGTGGCCGCTGCGGCCCTGCTCGTCGAGTGCACCGGCCTGCTCCAGCGCAAGCCGTTCCGGCTCTCGGGCGGCGAGCGCCAGCGGGTTGCCCTCGCGCGGGCCCTCGTGCGCGAGCCGGACGTCTACCTCCTCGACGAGCCGCTCTCCAACCTCGACGCCCAGCTGCGAGTGCAGATGTGCGCGGAGCTGAAGCGGCTGCACCGGCGGCTCGGGGCGACGATGGTCCACGTCACCCACGACTAGGTGGAGGCGCTCACGCTCAGCGACCGGGTCGCCGTGCTGCGAGACGGGGTCGTCCAGCAGGTCGCCACGCCCGACGGCGTCTACGGCCGCCCCGGCAACCGCTTCGTCGCCACCTTCATCGGCAGCCCGGCCATGAACGTCGTCCCGGCGCTGCTCGGCGAGGACCTGGTTCGGGCCGGTCCCTTCGCGGTCAAGCCCGCAGCGGGCCTCGGCGGGCGGAGGCTGGAGCTCGGCGTCAGGCCCGAGCACGTGCTCGTCGCCCTGGACGGCTCGGGGCCAGGAGCGCCCGCCGAGGTGCAGCTCGTCGAGGTGGCGGGAAGCGAGACGTTCCTGCACCTGGCGGCGGGCCCCCACACGATCGTCGCCCGCGCCGGTCCCCTGACGCGCCCGCCGGTCGGGGCGAGGGTCCGCATCGCGCCCGCTCCGGATCGCCACTTCCTGCTCGACGCCGACTCGGGCGCGACCCTCCACCCGTGATCCGCGACCCCGAGCGGCGTGGCCTGGCGCTGATGCTCGCCCCGTACCTGATCGGCATCGCCGCGCTCGTGGTGGTGCCGGCTGCGGTCACCTTCGCGATCTCCGCCTACGACTGGGATCTGATCCGCTCGGCCCGCTTCATCGGCTTCGACAACTTCCGAGAGCTGCTGGACGACGACGTCTTCGCCAAGTCCCTGCGCAACTCGCTCGTCTACGTGGCCTGCGCGGTCCCGCTGCGGCTGATCGGCGCCTTCGCGCTGGCGCTGCTCCTGCACCGGCGCTTCCGCGGCGTCGGCGTCTACCGGACGGCGACGTACCTGCCGACAGTCGTGCCCGAGGTCGCCTACGCACTGCTCTGGCTCTGGCTGTTCAACCCGCTCTTCGGCCCGCTCAACCTCGTGCTGAGCGCGGTCGGCCTCGGGCAGCCGTTGTGGCTCACCGACCCGAACGCGGCCCAGGCCGCCGTCGTCATCATGAGCCTCTTCCAGATCGGCGAGGGCTTCGTCGTCCTGCTGGCGACCCGTCAGGGCGTCCCGGCGGAGCTCTACGAGCTCTCAGCCGTAGAGGATGCCCGGCCGTTCTACGTGTTTAGGCGGATCACGCTGCCGCTGATGGCTCCCACCCTGCTGCTACTGACCTTCCGCGACACCATCTTCAGCCTGCAGGCGAGCTTCGTGCCGGCGCTGCTCGTCACGGAGGGCGGCCCGCCTCCCTACTCGACTACCTACCTCCCGCTCTTCGTCTATCGCACGGGCTTTGAGTACCTGCGCTACGGCTACGCCGCGGCGGCGACGGTGAGCATGTTCGTCGTCACGGTCGCGATCGTGCTCGTCCAGTGGCGCATCGTCAGGCGCTGGCGGCACGCGTTCGTCGTCTGACGCGCCCAGGCCGTAGAGTCGCACGTATGGGGGATCTCGGCCGCGCCGCGCGAGAGCTACGAGGCGATGATGCGCGCCATCGAGGTCAACCGCGTCGAGCCGGCCTACGACGAGCGCGCGTTCGCCTTCGAGGAGGCGCCCGAGGCCCTGCGCTACCTCGCCTCCGGCGCGCATTTCGCCAAGGTCTGCGTCAGGGTCGCGCGAGAGGCCGGAGGGAACCGGGCCGAAGGGGGGAAGCGACGATGACCGTGCCAGGGACCGTCTACCGCTCGGACAGCGTGACCGTCCTCGACACCCGCGAGATGCGCTGGGAGAGGAGCGGCGGGCTCGACGGCAGCTCGGTGAAGACGCTCGCGCGCCTCCCGGGCGGCGAGGACGAGGTCACGCTGCTCTGGCGCCCGCCCGGCCCCACCCAGAGCCTCGACCACCTCCCCTACCGCCACTACCACCGCAGCGTGCGCGAGTGCCTGCTCGTGCTCTCGGACGAGCTTCCCTACGTCGAGTACGAAAGCCCGGAGCAGCGCCTCGGCGAGGGGACCCCGATCACTCTCAAGGCGGGCTACTTCGTCGATCGCCGCCCCGGCTCGGGCGGCCTGCACGGCCTCGAGCCGGGGATGGGCTCGCCGGTGGGGGCGACGATCCTCCACTGGCGCACGGGGCCAGGGAACCTGATCGGCGACCCGGGCTTCGCCTCCGAGTCGGTCGAGGTGCCCTACCCGTAGCCCGCCCCCGGCCGCCTTACGAGCACGGTGCCGTCGCTGCGCCAGAGCTCGACCCCGGTGGCGCCGTCGTTCGCGGCGAAGAAGAGCGTGCCGCCGACGTCACGGGGGCCGGCCCGGAACGAGCCGGCGGCGCCGGGGTCGATGTCCTTGACGGGGGCGGGCGTGCCCGAGGCGCCCGCGAGCGCGACAGCCGCGAGCGCCAGGTGCCGCCGCCGTGTGGGACAACCAAGCCGCTGCCGCATCGCTCCTCCCCTCCGAGCCGCCGCTCTTCCGGGGGGGGGGGGGGGGGGGGGGGGGGGCCCCCGGGGGCGCGC